>CAZYHE010000037.1:6270-15072 GCA_964647225.1 uncultured Anaerolineales bacterium | reverse complement strand
TTGTTGCGCGGTGCGCCAGAACCATGCTACCATAGCTTTGCCAGCGAAACCAAACTGCGTTGGCAGCTTCCCAATCCTGGAGGAACCACAATGAAAGCCTCAATGCGTATCTTTCTAGCCGTCACAGCCGCGCTGCTTTTCGCCGCCACGTTCGGCGTCACCGCGGTCGCAGCCCAAACCGCGTCGCCGCCGCAAGAACGCGCCGCACCCCGTCTCATCACCGTGACGGGCGAAGCGGAGGTCCTGGTCATCCCCGACGAAGTGGTCCTGACCCTCGGCGTGGAAACCGCGAACCGCCAACTCAACCTGGCCAAGCGCCAAAACGATGAGATCGTCGCCCAGGTGTTGACAGCCGCCCAGGCGCACGGGGTTGCCGCCAAGTCTTTGCAGACCGAGCAGATCAGCATCGAGCCGCGTTATCGCGACAGCTACGAACAGCGGGATTTCATCGGCTACTTCGTCCGCAAGACGATCGTCATCACCCTGAAGGACGTCTCCGCATTTGATGACGTACTGACCAGCGTGCTCGACGCGGGCGCAGGGTACGTCCATGGCATCCAATTCCGCACGACGGAGTTGCGCAAACACAAGGACGCGGCGCGGGCGTTGGCGATCCAGGCCGCACGGGAGAAGGCCAGCGCCCTGGCACGGGAACTGGGGCAGGAGGTGGGCCAGCCGCACGAAATTCGGGAAGATCAATCGGGGTGGTGGTCTGCGTATAACGCGTGGTGGGGTGGCCGCGCCAGCGCGCTGACACAGAACGTGATCCAGGAAAGCAATGGCGCCGCTCAGGGAGCCGAAGGGACATTGGCCCCAGGGCAGATCAGCGTAACCGCCAGGGTGACGGTCAGCTTCGAGCTGAAATAGGCGCGGCGCCGTCTCGTTGTCCGCGCCAACGCGCACCGACAACCGGCGATATGTCCCAGCACGCGCAACGCCCGGATACCTTGCGATATCCGGGCGTTGCGCACGGCACGGGAAGCTCAACTCTTGACCGGCACGATCTCCAGCTCAGGTGTGTGTTCCTTGGGGAAGACCGGCAGCAACCGGGTCAACACTGCGAAGACCGCTGCGCCGAAGGTGAAGATCCCCGCCGTCAGCACGACCTCCATCCATGACGGGATGTAGATCGGCCCGGTGTAAGTGTAGAGGCCGAACATGCTGACATTCAGCCGGTTCAGGATGCCGCACGCGACCACCACCCCCGCGATGGCGAACAGGGCGTTCTTGTTCTCGCGAATTTTGGCGTTGAAGAGCAGCGCCGCCGGCAGGATGGCGCCCAGTCCTAGCTCGATCCAGAAGAGCGCGCCCGGCAGATTCGGAACCAGGACCAGGCCCAACTGCCCGCGCACGGCCAAATCGGCGAACCGGAAGGCCGCATAGAACGCCAGCAGGTAGGCGTTCGCCTTCGCCAGCCGGGCCAGCAAGTCTTGCTCCAGACCGCGCTTGAAGCCGCGCGAGCTTAAGTTCGACTCGACCGTCACCATCGCCAGCCCCACCGCAATCGCCGAGAGCCAGAAGAAGACCGGCAGCAGCGGTGAGTACCAAAGCGGGTAGAGCTTGCCCGGCGCGATCAGCCAGAGGGAGCCGAGGGACGACTGGTGCATGGTCGAGAGCAGGATGCCGACGATCACCAGCGGCAGGGTGAGCTTGTGGGTGATGATCCACATCCGCCGCCAGCGCAACCGTTCGAAGAGCGCCGGCGCAAACTCGAGCGCCAGCACAGTGGTGTAGCACAGCACGCAGATGGCGACTTCCCACAGCACCGAGTGGATATTGATGAAGTAGACCGGTCGGGCCAGCAGGATGTTCTGCGGCCGGCCCACGTCAATCAGCAGGGCCACGATGAGCAGCGAGTAGCCCAGGAACGCGGTGAGGATGGTGGAGCGCAGGATCGGCCGGTAGTGTTCGAGGCCGAAGACGTAGACCAGCCCCGCCAGCACGAACGCGCCGCCGCCCAGCATCGCGCCGGCCATCACATCGAAGCCGATCCACAGCCCCAGCGGGAACTTGTCGGTCAGATTGGTCACTGCCCCAAGGCCGTTGGTGAAGCGCAGGATCAGCGTGATCGCGGCCAACGCCCAAAGCGCCAGCACCAGCCCGACCCCTGTGACGAATTTAGGCGAGAAATCGAGCTTGACGCCGTAGAAACGCTGCAACAGGCTGTAGCCAATGCCCACGACCAGCAGCAGCGGCACGCCGATGCGCAGGATGAAGAATGCAGCAAGCATCAGTAGATCTTGTAACATGGCAATAACCCCTCATTTAGCATTGGAATCAAACTTGTCATGCTGAGGCCCGTCGTTTGGGCCGAAGCATCTCGCCTGCGGAGAGGGGATGCTTCGCTGATCGTTCGCGGCAACAGGCTTTGCGCCGTAGCCCCGCTCAGCATGACAAACCTCAACCTTCGCGTTCCCACGGCGGTGTATCGTCGTGCTGGCCGCCGTTGCGGCGCGTGTAGACCGATGCGCCGGTGAGGACGACGGCCATGCCGCCGATGACCCACGGCAGCTTCGACATGACGTCCCATGTGTACGCCGGGATGGGCCGCGTGGTGACATCGGTGCGGAAGCCGAGCTGATCGAACGGCACGTCAGAGATGTAGAGCATGGCCGTGCCGCCGACTTCGTGCTCGCCGTAGATATGATTCACGTAGAAGCCCGGATTGGCGTCAATCCGAGAATGCGCCTCCTGGAGCAGTTCGCCGCGCAATCCGATCTTCAACGCGCCCGAGGGGCAGTTTTCCGCGCACGCGGGCAGCTTGCCCTCCCGTTGGCGCTCGATGCAGAACATGCATTTGCGGATTTCGGGGGTCAGGCCATTGTCCCAGTCGAAACGCGGGATGTCGAACGGGCAGCTTACCATACAGTAGCGGCACCCCAGGCAGCGATCCGGCCGGTAGCCGATCGGGCCTTCCGCGGTCTTGTGCAGAGCGACCACCGGGCACGCCGACGCGCACGCGGCATCCAGGCAGTGCATACATTGGCGCTTCACGAAGCGGGTCTTGCCGCCGGCCAGGTCGAAGCGTTGAACGTAGGTGTATGTCCGGGCGCTCAAGCCCTGGAGTTGCTCGGTGGTCGGCTGTAGCCCACTGGCTGTGTTGCAGGAGCGCTGGCAGTTCCCGCACCCGATGCAGCGGCTGATATCAATCAGCATCGCCGGGGTGTTGGCCGGGGTGATGCCGGTCGAGGCGGCTGCCCGGCCAGCCTGTACGCTTGCCAACGCGGTCGCACCGGCGGTGGCCGCTGACAGCTTGAAGAACTGGCGGCGGGAGAGACCCTTGGGTGGAATGGCAATGGCGCTCATTTGGCTCGACTCCTGTGCCACAGCGACATGCCCGCGATGCCCAACAGCAGGCCGGCGAACCCACCGAAGCCCAGTGACAGGCCCATGCTGATGATCGCGGAGTCGCGCAGCGCGTTCAGGCGGCCCTGCAATGTGCTGATCTGGGCCTCAAGCTCGGTCTCACGGACGGCGTTGACCGCCGGCGCGGCCGGGCCGCTCGACTTCGGCTGGCTGATGCTCGTCTGCCCGGCGCCGCCGGTCGGATGGATCGTGTTGCTGTGACAGCGGTTGCAGACATCCGCAGGGACGACAAACGTATGGCTTTTGGCTTGGATCTCAGCGCCCGCCGTTGAGGTCATTCCCGCCGTATTTTTCTGCATCTCCGCCATATGGCAGTTGCCGCACTCGACTCCGCCGATGCCGTGCAGCGAGTGGGCAAACTGGGTTTGCTCGTTGTTGTGGCAAGCTGCGCACAGTGTCTCGGCGCCGCCGGTGCGCAGGCCTTGCGTATGCGAGCGGTGGCAGTCAAAACATTCGATCTTTGCCTGGGCGTGCTGGCTCTTCTCCCATTCCTGGAAGGCCGCCTGATGGCACACGCGACAGGTCGTGGATTCCATCGGCAGTTGCATCGTTTGGGCGGCCGGGTGGCCCTGCTTGTACGGGCCGTGGCACGCCTCGCACGTCACCCCTTCCCAGGTGAATTTGCCACTGTCCTTGTCGAAGCCGGTCGTGTGACATTTCAGGCAGTCGCCCTGGTTGTGGCTCTTACTGAACTGCTCTCTGAAAACCGGATCGAGCGCGGCCTTCGCATGGACGGTGTTCTTCCAATCCGCGTATTCTTCCGGGTGACAACTCTGGCAGGCCGGCTGCGACTGTTGGAAGACCAACTCACCGACAGGGCTGTGGGCGGCGATGAGCGACGGCGCGGCCTGCGTGGTCTCGGTCAGGATCAGCGCCGCGGCGGCGATGATGAGCGGCAAGAAGATGATCAACCAGCCGCTCCGGTGGCTGCGCGATTGCGGCGCGATTGCTTTCATGCGGCATAGCTCCTTCGGTCGGATTTCACATCATCGGGTAGCGTTGGAAGACATCGCATTTGACGCAGTCTTCGGGGATGGCCCCTTCCGCGTCGAAGCGCGCCTGCCAACAAGGCAGCTCGGGATGCTGCGGCGCGGCGCACGAGGCTTGCTGGCTCTCGCTGCAGCCTTTGGCTGTCCAGCAGGCTTGCGGCGCGGGCATGGCCATCAGCCCCGGCTGTTGCGCAGGGAGCCGACCCACGGCGGGCGGCGGCAACCACGGCAGCGCGGGCTGCGGCGCTACGGGTACGCGCACCTTCGTCCCAGGTCGGGGGGCGCTGGGCTGCACGGCCGGCCGCGCAGCGGGCTGTGTGCGTTCTTGCATCGCCCGCGCTTCGGCTTCCCAACGGCGGTCGAGGCGCTTGAGAAAATAGACGACCCCGGCCATGACCAACAGCGGCGCCCCGATCCGCAGGGCGAAGAACCCAACAACGGCGAGCAAATCCATGAAGCTTAGCATATGGCACCTCTTTTCTGATCCCAATTCTGCAACCGGGCGCTCATCCAGAACAAAATCCCGACCGGCAGTGCGATCCGTAATGCGATACCGAGAAACAGCGTGATGGCTTCCATCGTGGCCTCCTTGCTTAGCCCGGAACTTGCTTTTGGGGCTAATTACTGGCCTCAGCATAGCACGCTGGGGCCGGTAAATCCATTGGGTAGTTTCACCATCTTTGCATGGGGTGTTTGTCCCATCCGATATTGGCGTCTGGCTGAAAAGCGGGTATCATACGCGTAATCCATCGGATGGAGGAAGGGATCTCATGACCAAACCGATCACGATTCAAGATGTCCAGGTTATCACCACCCAGCCGGCCGGGCAGCGGCTGGTCATCGTCAAGGTCATCACGTCAGAGCCGGGGCTGTACGGCCTGGGCTGCGCGACCTTCACCCAGCGTTTCCATGCTGTGGTCGCGGCCATCGAGGGCCACCTCAAGCCGTTCGCGCTGGGCCGCGATGTAGCGCGCATCGAAGAGTTTTGGCAGATGGCGATGGTGAACGGTTATTGGCGCAACGGGCCGGTGCTGAACAACGCCATCTCCGGCATAGATCAGGCGCTCTGGGACATCAAGGGCAAGCTGGCAGGGATGCCGGTCTATGACTTATTGGGCGGCAAATGTCGTGAGGCGGCCGCCGTCTACACCCACGCCGATGGCCGCGAGCCGGCCGAAGTGGCGGAGAATGTCCGGCGCTTCATGGCGGAGGGCTATCGCTACATCCGCATCCAGATGGGCGGCTACGGCGGCCGGGGCGCGGCGATGGCGAAACCGGATGGCGCACCGGACGGCGCATATTTCGATCCGCGCGGCTACACCCGCAACATGCTGCGGATGATGGCGCACGTGCGCGGCGCGGTGGGGGAGGAAGTCGAGCTGCTGCATGATGTCCACGAGCGGCTCAGCCCGATTGACGCGGTGCAGTTCGCCAAAGATGTCGAGCAGTTCAAGCTCTTCTTCCTGGAAGACAGCCTGGCGCCGGAGGACATCGAGTATTTCCGCATGATGCGGGGCCAATGCGCGACGCCGCTGGCGATGGGCGAGCTGTTCAACAGCCCGCACGAGTGGACCCCGCTGATCAAAGACCGGCTGATTGACTTCATTCGGATGCACGTCAGCCAGATGGGCGGCATCACCCCGGCGCGCCATGTCGCCGCGTTCGCCAATCTGTTCGGCGTGCGCACCGCCTGGCACGGCCCCGGCGACACCTCGCCGGTGGGTCACGCGGCCAATCTGCATCTAGATCTCTGGGCGCCCAACTTCGGTATCCAGGAGTGGTGCCGCTTCAGCGACCTGGTCTACGAGATGTTCCCCGGCCTGCCGGTCGTGCGGGACGGTTACATGTATGCCAACGACCAGCCCGGCCTGGGGATTGACATCAACGAGGCATTGGCAGCGAAATACCCGTGCGGGGATTGGGTGGAGGGGTGGACGCAGACGCGGCTGCCGGATGGCAGCCCCGCGCGGCCGTGAGGATGTTTGGCGGATGTAGTCGCGCCGTAGGCATCCCCAAAAACCCGCGCTTGCCTCATTTCCCATCTTCTGTTATTCTTACATCCTGATTTCATTCGTACAGGGCACTAAGTTGGGCGGAACAACAAGCGCAAACTACAAAGTGATCGTCAACCCACAATCGGGCCGCGGGAACGGCGCCCGGGCCGGGGCGGCGGTGCGCCGCATCCTGGATATCGCCGAGGCGAACTATGACTTGGTGGAGACGCGCGGCCCAGGCCACGCCATCGAGTTAGCGCGCCAGGCCGTGTTGGACGGCTGGGAGACCGTCGCCTCGGTGGGCGGCGACGGCACAGCGCACGAGGCGCTCCAGGGGCTGGTGCAGGCGGCCCAGGCGCGCGGCGTGTGGCAGGCGGATCAGCCGGCCGGGGTGCTGGCAATCATCCCCATCGGCACCGGCAACGATTATGCGTGGCGGTTGGGCCTCCCGCACAACGACCCCGAAAAGGCCTGCGACATCCTCCTCCACGGCCGCCGCCGGGTGGTTGACCTGGGTCAGGTGACGGACGAGGCAGCGCGCAGCGAATTCTTCCTCAACCACCTGGGCGCAGGGTTCGAGGCGGCGACCCTGATCGAGAGCCTGAAGATGCGCCGCCTGCGCGGGTTCCTGCTCTACCTGGCCGCGGTGCTGCGCGTGATCCCGCGCTACAGCCGCGGCTGGCCGATGACCGTCCGCCACAACGGCACGGTGCTCAGCCGGCCGCTGATCCTGGCTTCGGTTGCCAATGGCGGGCGCACCGGCGGCGGGTTCATGATGGCACCGGATGCCCGGCTGGACGACGGGCAACTCGATCTGGTGTGCGGCCACACGCCGAACATGGCGGTGACGTTCTGGCTCCTGCCGCATGTGATCCGCGGCACGCACCTGTCGAAAACACGCTTTGTCAGCTCGGCGCGCGCGCCGAGCTTGCAAATGGAAGCGCCCGGCGGCGTGCCGGTCCATCTGGATGGCGAGGTTTTCCGCACGGATGCCCGGCGCCTGGAAATTCGCGTCCTGCCCAAGCGCCTAAGCGTCATCGCCGCGGCCCAATGAAGTTCGGAGTTCTGTTGTGCATTTTCCAATCACCGGCACCTTAATCAACACGCTCACCGTCGTCCTGGGCGGGGCGCTGGGCGTCTTCCTGGGCAACCGGCTGCCCGAAAAGATGCGACAGACCGTGCTCAACGGCTTGGGCCTGATGACCCTGGTGTTGGGCATGACGATGGCGATCCAGACCCGAAACGTGCTGATCCCGCTGTTCAGCGTGCTGATCGGCGGCATCATCGGTGAGGCGCTGCGCATCGAGGACGCGCTGGAGCGGCTGGGCGGCTGGTTCGAGGCGCGGCTGGGCGGCAAGGCCGGGGCAAACGCTCACCAGGCCGGCCGCGCGACGATTGCCCAGGGGTTCATCACCGCCAGCCTGGTGTTTTGCGTCGGGCCGCTGACGATCCTGGGTTCGATCCAGGACGGGCTGATGGGGGATTTCACCCTCCTGACGATCAAATCAGCGTTGGATGGCTTCGCCGGGATGGCCCTCGCCGCCTCACTCGGCGCGGGTGTGATCCTGTCGGCGGTCACGGTGTTAGGTTTTCAAGGCGCGGTCAGCCTGTTGGCGGTGCTCTTCGGCGCGGCGCTCGGCGGCGTGACCCGCGAGACGTTGTGGGTGGTGGAGATGACGGCCACCGGCGGTGTGGTGATCCTGAGCATCGGGTTTCTGCTCCTGGATATCAAGCGGATCCGGGCGGCCAATCTGCTGCCGGCGATCTTTGTGGCCCCGGCGATTGTGCTGATCCTGGGGCGTTTGGGGATAGGTCTCTGATGGCTGATCCGCAGTTGATCGTCTTTGCCGGCCTCCCCGGCACGGGCAAAAGCAGCCTGGCTCGTGCGCTGGCGCGCGAACTCCACGCGACCTACCTGGACAAAGATACGATCAAGGATTGCGCCATGCGCCTGGTGGCCGAGATGACCCTGGAGCAGGGCGCGCGATTGGCCGGCGCGCTGTCCTATGAGTTGCTGGTAGATCTGGCGCGCGATAACCTGACCCTTGGCCTGCCGGTCGTGATAGACAGCCCGGCGGCGTACCAGGTGTTCCGGGACAAAGTCAAGACGCTGGCGCGCACGCTCAAGGCCGACCTGAAACTGATCGAATGCATCTGCACGGATGAGCGCATGTTGCGCGAACGCGTGGAACACCGTGGCCGCGACCTGCCCGCGTATCGGACGCGCGACTGGGCGACCTTTCAACAGGATCAAAGCCGCTTCGAACGGCTCACCGATCCACGGCTGATCGTGGACACCGCAGAGTCTCAGGCGATCAATCTGCGGAAAATCCAGACGTACCTATCGGGCAGGCCCTAAAGGTCTGCGAGACCTTTAGGGCCTCTGCGCAGTCTATATGAGGGATCTATGCCAGCAATCCAAGTGGTCCTATTCGATCTGGGCGGCACGCTGC
>CAZYHE010000037.1:0-6170 GCA_964647225.1 uncultured Anaerolineales bacterium | reverse complement strand
GAGGGATCTATGCCAGCAATCCAAGTGGTCCTATTCGATCTGGGCGGCACGCTGCTCCACTACGACCAGCCGCCGGAGAACGCGATGGATGCGGTCAACGCCAGGGGGATGCACGCGTTTCTGGCGGCCGCCACAAAGGCGGGCGGGAAGGTCGCCGACCCGGACTTAGCTGTGCGCGCGGTGGGCCGGATGGCCGCGGCGCTCGACGCCAAAGCCAAGCGCACCCACTACGCCAACACAGCCGAAGATGTCATCCGCGAGGGCTTGCAGGCGGTCAACGTCCGTTTCTCGGCCAAGGCCTGGGATGTCGGGCTGGCCGCCTACTACGCGGAGATCTCGGCGGTCGTCACGCCGGTCGAGGGGGATCCGCGCGGGGTGCTCGCCAGGCTGACGGAGCAGGGCCGCGGCCTGGGGTTGGTCTCGAACACCTCCTGGTCTCCCGCGCTGCACGACGCCGACCTGGCGCGTTTCGGCTTGCTGGAGTTCCTGCCGGTGCGCGTCTATTCGAGCGTCTTCGGCATGGAGAAACCGCACCCGACGATCTACCGCCAGGCGCTCGACCGGCTGGACGTGGCGCCGGCCGAGGCGGTTTTTGTGGGCGACAAGCTCAGAGTAGACGTGGCGGGGCCGCAGAAGATCGGCATGCGCGCCGTGCTGCTCGCCTCGCCGTTCCGCGCTGAAACTCCGACCGAGATCATCCCGGACGCGCGGATCGAGACGATCAATGCGCTGCCGGCCGTGCTGGAGGCGTGGGACAGAGTCATGGAGATGCCGGCGCTGGCGCGGGCTTGATCGGCCCGGCTTACAGCGGCGCAAGATGGCATCTTGCGCACCATTCAGGCGGAGAAATGGCGATAGGCTTGCACAGGCGATGGCTGGGATGGCTCCTGGCGCCGATTGGGCTGCTCTTCTTTATGACGGTCCTGTTCGGATTGCGCGGCGCGCGCCCCAACTTTTCCCTGGTGTCCGACCCCAGCCCCACCCCCGCGCGCCTCTATCTCCCGCTGGTGATCCGCCTGGCGACGGCCAACGACCGCATCTGGGACCCCCGATTGACGCAGCGCGGGGCGACCTTGATCCCCGCAGCGGTGCAACCCGGCCAGGGCTATTGGCGGCTGGTCAAAGGGGTCTGGTATGCGGAGAATGAGCCGCCATTCCAGGGCCAGCATCACATCTTCGTGGATACGCGGAATTCCAGCGACCAACGCCAGACGGGTGTGCCGATCCAGATCACTTCACTGGATGGGGGCGACATCTTTGCCACACTCATCACCGAGGCTAAGCCCGGCGAGCTTTACGCCGCCAACTTTCCGATGTATCGGCTTGCGCCGGCCTACCGCGCCGCGCCATCTGATGGTAGCCCGGCTGACGTGGTCACGGGGATGGGGTTGGGCAGCATCGAGCAGCCCAATTACAGCATCCACACCAGCTATGGCCTGACCTGGCAGTGGGTCGTCGCGGGCGCCCCCACCCCCACCGCCACGCCGACACCGACTGCTTCGCAAACGGATAGCGCCACCCCATCGCCGACCGCCACGGGCATGCCCTCGGCGACCGCGACCGCCACGCCTACACTCGACGCCACGGGCACGCCCACGCCGACCGCCACGCCTTCGCCCACCCCCACCGCCACGCAGGGCGGCCGGGTTTGGGATCCGCGGCTGGATCAGCGCGGCACGATCCTGATCGAGGCGAATGTTCAGCCGGGGCAGGGCTACTGGCGCCTGGTGAAGGGGCAGTGGTTCGACAAAGACGAGCCGCCTTTTGCCGGGAAACGCAACATCTTTATCGAAACGCTCGATGCGGCCGGCGCACGGCAGGTCGGCGTCTCGCTGCATGTGACTTCGCTAGATGGCCTCGACCTCCTGGCAACGCTGATGACGGAAGCCAAGCCCGGCGATCCATACGCAACCGATTACCCGATGACCAACATCGCGCCGGCCTACCGGGTAATCCCGTTCGACGGCAGCCCGGCCGACGCGGTCAGCGGGATGGGGTTGGGCAGCATCACCCAGCCCGACGCGTGGGTGGACGCCAGCTACCTCTTCACCTGGCAATGGGTGGTCGCGGCCACCGTCACCCCAACTTCGACCCCCACGCCGACAGAAACGCCGATGCCAACGCCAACAGGAACAGCGACGCCCACCCCGACCGCCGCGCCGTCCGCCTGGCCCGACCTGGTCTTCACTCCAGTGGTCACGGGGCTGAGCGCGCCGGTGCAGATCACCCACGCGGGCGATGGCAGCGGCCGGCTCTTCCTGGTGGAGCAATCGGGCCGGATCATGATCGCAAAGGGCGGCATCCTGCAAGCGACCCCGTTCCTGGATATCATCAGCCGCGTGAGTTGCTGCGGCGAGCGCGGGCTATTCAGCGTCGCGTTCCCACCGGCCGGCGGCGCCAGCCCCGACCACTTCTATGTGAACTACACCGACCGCAGCGGCAACACAGTGATCGCCCGCTACCGCGTCACCGCGAATCCTGACGTGGCCGACCCGGCCAGCGAGCAGATCGTGCTGGCGATCACCCAACCCTACGCGAACCACAACGGCGGCCAGCTCGCGTTCGGCCCGCGGGACGGCTACCTGTACATCGGCATGGGGGATGGCGGCTCGGGGGGCGACCCACAGAACCGCGGCCAGGACGGGACCGAGTTGCTCGGCAAGCTGCTGCGGATTGACGTGGAGACGGGCAGCCCGGCGACATACACGATCCCCGCCAGCAACCCCTTCACCCAGACTATCGGCTACCGGGGCGAGATTTGGGCGCTGGGGCTGCGCAATCCGTGGCGTTTCACCTTCGACCGGCTGACCGGCGACCTCTACATCGGCGATGTGGGTCAGAATCAATACGAGGAAGTGAATTTCCAGGCGGCCGCCAGCTCCGGCAGCGAAAACTACGGCTGGCGCATCATGGAGGGGCAGCATTGCTACAACGCGGCCACCTGCCAGACCGCCGGCCTGGCCCTGCCCGTCGCCGAATATGACCACACCCTGGGCTGCTCGATCACCGGCGGCGTGCTCTATCGCGGCCCGCAGTTCGCCCGCCTGCGCGGCGTCTATCTGTACGGGGATTACTGTACGGGGCGTATCTGGGGCCTGCGCCGAAATGCCGGGGCCTGGCAATCGCGCCAACTTGCGGCAACCGCCCTGCGCATCGCCGCCTTTGGCGAGGACGAAGCAGGCGAAGCCTACGTCGCCGACTACAGCGCCGGTGCGATCTATCGCGTCGTGGACTCGCAATAGCATCTATGCGTTTGCTCTCAGGGGTCTGTGACCCCCGACCGCCGGTCTCAGACCGGCTCAGAGCAACTCCCTGACTCCTGATCCCTGATTCCTGATACCTGCCATGACCACACAAACCTGGGATCCTGAACAATACGCCCGCAACGCCCGCTTCGTCTCGGATTTGGGCATGCCCGTCGTGGAACTCCTGGCTCCGCAGCCGAGGGAACGCATCCTCGACTTGGGCTGCGGCGACGGCGCGCTGACCGCCAAACTCGCCGCGCTCGGCTGTCACGTGGTCGGTGTGGACAGCAGCCCCGCGCAGGTGGCCGCCGCCGCGCAGCTCGGCCTGGATGCGCGGGTGATGGATGCGCAGGCGCTGGCTTTCGACGCCGAGTTCGACGCGGTCTTCACCAACGCCGTGCTGCACTGGATCCCCGACGCCGACGCGGTGATCGCGGGCGTGCGGCGGGCGCTGCGTCCTGGCGGCCGCTTCGTGGGCGAATTCGGCGGCCAGGGCAATATCCAGTCCATCGTGGCTGCGCTCTACGCGGCGCTGCGCCGGCGCGGGATAGACCCCGCCGCGCTGAACCCCTGGACCTATCCGAGCGACACGGAATATCGGGCGCGGCTCGAAGCGCATGGCTTCCGCGTGCGCAGCATCGCCCTGATCCCCCGCCCCACCCCGCAGCCTGGCGACATCGCCCGCTGGCTGGAGACCTTCGCCGGCGTCTTCCTCTCGGCCGTGCCCGCGGAGGATCGGCCGGCGCTCATCACCGAGCTGCGCGAGGCGCTGCGGCCGGCCCTCTACCGCACTGACGGGACGTGGGTCGTGGATTATGTGCGGCTGCGCTTCGCTGCCGATCTTTGACCTTCATGCCCTGACCCGCCAATAGATGCCGTGGTCGCGCGCCATCAGCTTGTAATCAATCATCTCCCGGCGCAGGCTGGCAGTGTCCTCGTGCAGTTGCGCCAAAATCTGGTTCACCTGTTTCTCCGGGTAGTTCACATCGTACTCGAACAGCTTCACCGCGTGGCGGAGCACCACCTCGAGCTTCTTCCGCTGCGCCGGGATTGTCTTCAGCCGGCCGTCGGGCAGCGAGAAATCTCGCAACACCTTGCGATCGAACGCGTCCAGATCCACATCCGCGGCCACGGCCGGCAGCGTCTCGCGGGCCAACAGCCGCCGCGCCATCGCCTCCAGCGCGGGCGCCTCGAACTGATACACGCTGTAATAGCCTTCGGCGCGCGCGCTGACGAGGCCGACGTGCGCCAGGTAGGACAGATGGCGCGAGACGGTGGAGGATTGCAGATCCAGCATCGCGGCCAGTTGTTCCACCGTGCTCGGCTGCTGCTCCAGCACGCCGATGATCTTAAGGCGGTTGGCATCGGCCAACGCTTTGAAGAAATCGAGCAATTCTTGGGATTGAGTCTCGGAAATCATGTTTGCCTCCATCGCACTATTTCGATATTCAACGAAGTAATTATATCTATACAGTTCTATTTATCAAAATCACGCAGACGATATTCGGATGAGGTGGTTTGACAAAGCGATCATTGCTTGATATGCTACTGTGCAGTCTACTACGCGAAGAGGGGGCTGCGGATGGAGCACGACCAACTTGACTTGTTCCCTGAAGGTCAGCCGGGACGTGGCACGGCCGGTGAAAAGACGCGGCCCGTCGCCTCGCTGCCGTCCGACCTGACGCCAGGCTCATCCCTGGCGGCCGCCATGACAGGGTTTCACGGCTTCATGGTGCGCCAGGGCTTCTCCGATAACACAATCACGGCGTTCCAGGCCGATTTGCGCCTCGTCGCACGTTACCTGGCCGCCAAACACACCATCGGCGAGATCGGGCAGGCGGATCTGGAGCAGTTCCTCGTTTGGATGCGCGTGGATCGCGGGGTGCCGTGCAGCCCCAAGACCTATGCCCGCCGGCTGACGACCCTCAAGGTGTTCTTCGGCTGGCTGGCCGAGTCGGAGGCGCTCCCGAACGACCCGGCCGCCGCGATCATCCACGAGCATCCCACGACCCCGCTGCCGGAGCTGCTGTACGACGATCAGATCAACACCCTGTTGCGCACCGCGCGTGACCTGTTGTGGGCGTCCAAACCGGACTCGCGACCCTATCTGCTGCTGACGCTAATCCTGCAAACGGGCATCAAGAAGAGCGAGTGCATGGAGATCGAGCTGGAGCACATAGATTTCTCGAACCCCCAGGCGCCCGTCCTCTATGTGCGTTACGCCGACCCGCGGCGGACGCTGAAGGAGCGCAAGCTGGCGTTGGGGCCGAATTTCGCACCCGCGCATCGGCAATATCTGCGCGAATATGAGCCGAAAGAGCACTTGTTCGAGTGTACCGCACGCAACCTGGAGTATGTGCTGGCCGATCTGGCGGCGCTGGCCGGGGTGAGCGGGGGGGTGTCGTTCGAGCAGTTGCGTTGGACATGCGCGGTGCGCGATTACCGGAACGGGATGCCCCCCGACCGGCTGCGGCAGAAGCTCGGTCTGTCGCTCATCAGTTGGCGCGAGACGCTGCCCAAGATTCAGAAACTCGCGCGGCCGGCGCTATGAGGCGGCCGGTGTAACCCGTTTATGAACGTTAAGAATTTATTCCGGTAATGGGCGAGGCGTCTCGTTACTGACGCCCGCACGACCATGAATGGCTCGTGCTACCAAGCAGCGCCCGGTCAACCGGGCTGGACCGCCGCGCCGACACGGATCTAGCCCCGTTCACGGGGCGCTGCGGGGTAGCCCGGTCGATTTATCGCCGGGCGGGCCCACGGGACGCACAGCGCGCCGGAGAAGACGATTACCGGTTTATTTTCTTAACGTTCATAAACCACAGGCTGATACAGGTGAAAACCTGCTGAAGCAGGTTCAATGCCTGCCACGCCAGTGTGCTTTAGCACACTTTCACCATATCAGACGCCGATTTCAATCGGCGG
>CAZYHE010000036.1:0-15294 GCA_964647225.1 uncultured Anaerolineales bacterium | reverse complement strand
AACCATGGTGCTGATGGCCGGCATGGATCTGCCGCTGCGGGCGATCCGCGAGCAGATTTCCTCCGCCTTCGACTTGGTCTGCCATCTGGAACGTCTGCAGGATGGCACACGCAAGGTAATCAGGGTGTCGGAGGTGCAGGGGATGGAGGGCGACACCATTGTGATGCAGGATGTTTTCAAGTTCGTCGAAGAAGGGTTCAAGGATGGCAAGGTGTTGGGCCACCACACCGGCCTGGGCATCCGGCCCAAGGTGCTGGATAAGGTCGAGCGTCACGGGCTGTTCATTTCGCCCGCGGTGTTTGCTGCGGTGGTCAAACGGTAGGGGCGAAGCATTCCTGGGCACGTTCGTGATCATATATGTTAGTGCATTGCTTCTGAAAATGAGGTTGGCGGCGGACGATGTGGGAATGCTTCGTCCCCTACACGATGAACCGTGGCGGAGGAGAATCATGCGCATTGGAAGACGATCAGGCGAGCGGGGCAGCAATATGGTCGAGGCGGCCATCGTCATGCCCCTGTTGCTTCTCATGATGGCGATGGTGGCCGATCTGGGCCGCGCGTACTTCGTTTCCATCATGGTGATTGACGCTGCGCGTGAGGGCGCCCGCTACGGAGTGACCAGCCAAAACGCTACTCAGATGTGTGTCCGGGCCATGGCCGCGGCCAACCCACCTTCTGGTGTAACTCTGAACTGTAGCGCCGATCCTGGTTACGGCTCGGGTACGCCGGTGAGAGTGACGGTATCATGCAATTTTCCGCTGATTATGGGCGGTCTGCTGGGGAGGCCCTCCATCCCTATCAGCTACAGTGCGGCTTTCCGAATCCGCTGAGGGTGCCTGCAATGCTGAACTGGTTTCGTCGCGAGCACGGCCAGGAGATGGTCGAATACGCCTTGGTCCTGCCGCTCCTGTTGATGCTAATACTCGGTACCGTGCAACTTGCGCTGGTCGTTCTGGCTTACAACACCATTGACGCTGCTGCAATCCAGGGCGCGCGCTTTGGTTCGATCTCGGACAACGCTAACTATCCGGCCAGCATCCAAGCTGTCGTGTATCAAGTCACCGACGCCGCAGGGCTAAATCGAGCGAGCCTGACCTTCGCTTTGCCCTTCAAGCAAGCTGACAACGTGACGATCCGGGTCCAAATAGACTATAACATGGCCCTGGTTTTCCCGATCGGTAACAGACAGAGCATCTCCTTGCGCGCCGTCTCCACGCGGTTGATTGAGCTCCAGTAGCCGGCGCGGCCAGAAACCTTGCGCAGGAGGGGATCTATGATTAAGCGTGATAAGGAACGTGGGTCAGTTTTGGTGATGGTCACCCTCACTCTCCCAGTGCTATTTCTGTTCTTAGCTCTGGTGATTGACGTGGGCTTAGGATATGTCGAGCGCCATCGGGTGCAGGCCGTAACGGATGCAGCCGCGCTGGCGGCTGCGCAGGTGTTGACTGCCAACGGCACAGACGCGCAGATCTTGGCTGTCGTCAATGAGTATGTGCTGGTGCAAAATCCCTTGGGCTTTGGCGAGCTGTCGAGAACCTCTACCGTCCAGTGGCTGAACGGCACGACAGTCATCGGCACGGTGGTCGCAGGCGCCAGGCCGGCCGGGGCCACCGGGGTCCTCGTGACAGTGACGGGGCGTGTACCGACCTACTTCGCAAATTTACTGGGCATTAGCCAACTGAGCGCGGTCGCCCAGGGCGGCGGCGGGTATTCACCATTGGATGTCATGGTGGTGGTTGACAGGTCGGGCAGCATGGACGACGATTCGTGCTACCTGAAGGGCGTGACCAGCCCCGGCCCCATCAGCTTGCGGTGGTACTTCAAGGATGACCCCGGCGTTCCCGGCACCTTCTCCCCGTGCAGTGGCGTGTCAACCGGTGACGGTCTCAGCTCATCGAACTGCCCCAATTGCGGAGGCAGATGGAGCAGCAACCGCTGTAATTGGCCCGACGGCACCAGGATGGGGAGTGAGGTGACCGCGATTTGCGGGAATGTCCAGTCGCTTTCGAGCACCTGCACCGCCTGCAAGGGGGTATGGGTGACCCCTCCAATGCCCATTAGTTATCTTAAGACGGCGGCCAACACTTTTGTGGATTTGGCACAAGCGCAACTCGCTACCTCCAATCCTTCCACCGATCCCCATATCGGGCTGGTCAGCTACTCCACGAGCGCCACGCTGGATGTCCAGCTTACCGGAAACCTGGCCAACGTGAAATCGGCCATCACCAGCGTCAACGCCCTTGGCTACACCAACAACGAGGATGGCCTTTACCGTGCCAGGCTGGAGCTGACCACATCGGGGCGCCAACGCTGGACCGCTGTCAAGGCCATCGTCTTCATGTCCGATGGGTATGCGAATCGCTGCCGGGGCTCGTCCTCGCAGTGCTCCCAGGCCAAGCAGAAGGCGATCGCCGAGGCTCAACTGGCTGCATCACAGGGCATTATCGTCTACACGGTCGGCCTGGGATCGGAGGTTGACCAGGACATGCTACAACAAATGGTGACCTCCGGCGGCGTGTACGTGTATGCGCCCACAGCCGACGATCTGCAGGTCGCCTATCGGACGTTGTTCGAAAAAGTTAAGCGGCTGCGCTTGGTAAGATGACGTTTGCCACACCGCTGCGTCCAGCGCCGAGCCGCGAGTCGTTTGTCTTGGCGGGAATGGCTTGAGTGTGAATAAGGGCATCATCAATGGCTCAGGGATGCGTATCAATTTCGTCGTCCGCACGCTGGACGCGACCGGCAATGCCACGATGGACATCGCGGGGTACGCGGGGCCGGGTTGGAGTTCGGTCACCGATGTGTTGAATGAATGAGCTGCGGGAGGGTGGGTTGGCTGTGAACCAAGCGTTCTGGACATGGGGCATCGCAGCGTTGGTCGGCGCGTTGGCCGGCTGGCTCGCCAACCGCGCCGCCGATCTGCTGCCGGCCGTCGGCCCCGCGGGCGCCGGTGTGCAACCGGGGGAGCGCACATGGCCGCGCCGGCCCCCCGCGCTGATGGCCGCGGTGATCGCGGCTTTCTTGTTGGGCTGGGCGCGTTTTGCGGGCGACCTCCCGGCCTTGGTCACATTTTGGCTCTTTGCGACCTACTTCCTGACCGTGCTGGTGATTGACCTGGAGCACCGCCGCGTGCTGGATGTCATGTCGGGGCCGGCGGCCCTGGTCGCGCTGGCTCTGGCGGGGGGCCGCGGGCTGCCGGCGCTCGGCAACGCGGCGTTGGGTGGGTTGGTCGGGTTCGGGCTTTTTCTGCTGGCGGCGATCCTCAGCCGCGGTAAGCTGGGGGTGGGTGATATCAAGCTGGCGGGCGTCATCGGCCTGGCGGCCGGTTACCCGCACGTGGTCTCCGCGCTCTTCCTCGGCATCGTGCTCGGCGGTCTGGCCTCGCTGATCCTGCTCACCAGCCGGCGGATCGGCCTGAAAAGCTATATCGCCTACGCGCCCTATCTCTGCCTCGGCGCCCTCGCGATCCTCTTCACGACCTTGGGCTCACACTAACGTAGCATAGGGCCTTGTGCCCGACGACGCGCCCACGAGGGGCGATGCTACCAATCGCTCGAATCAGCTTGGATGGACTACCAGCGGCTTCCGACTTTCGCCCTCGCCCTTCGCCGGCGGAAGCCGCGCGACGGTGAGCCAGAAGCTCTCGATGGCCTTGATGGCGGCCTGGAACTGGTCGTAATCCATCGGTTTCGTGATATAGCAGTTGGCATGCATGTCGTAGGCCTGGAAGATGTCTGACACGGCCTGCGAGGTCGTCAGAATGACGACGGGGATGCGTTTGAGCTCTGGATCGGTCTTGATCTCGGCCAGCACCGTCCGGCCATCCTTGCGGGGCAGATTCAGATCGAGCACGATCAGGTCGGGGCGCGGCGCATCGGCGTACTGGCCCTGCCGAAAGAGGATCGCCGACGCCTCGATACCGTCTTCGGCGACGCGGATACGGTTGGGGAGCTTTGAGGTACGCAACGCTTCTTTGGTCAGGCGGACGTCGCCTGGGTTGTCCTCAATCAGCAAAATCTCGATGGGCCTGCTCATTCTCTGATTTAGCATGGGTAAGGGACTCCAAAAATGCAGGTGAAGCGCCTCAGATAGGGTCGGGCCACCGTCTCGTGCGGCCGTTTCTTCGTCAGCGCCCATAAAAGGTATATTAGCACGCTATGGGTTATTGTGCAAGGTTTGCGGTTGGGCCGGAAGGTACATTTGGGGCGCCTTAAGGTACAACGGTACTTGTGACCCTGCAATTCGCCACGGCCTTGATACGTTTGAAAGACTTCAACCATCGGGCAATTGAGGGCGTTTGACACGGTTGGGCGCAAGGCATATACTTCACCCCATCTGATGACTGTGTGGAGGAGCGGGCCGATGAGTATGCGAGTTGCTGATCTGTTGCGGAGAACGGTTGGGGCGGCGTTGGGGTTGGCCGTGCTGTTGAGCGGCTGTAGCGGCGGCGGGCCTGCGCCCGCGCCCGCGATCACGGCGGCGGCGGCGCCCACGCCCGGCCCGCTCGCTGCTGCCAGCGCGACCGCCATCAGCGCGCCGGCCGGCCAGACCGCGGCGCCGATCTCATCGCCGCGGCCTGCGGCGACCGCAACCCCCGCGCCGTCCCGCACGGCGACTGCGCCGGCCCCCACCGCGACGCGCACGCCGACGCATGTCGTCCGGTTCATCCCCACCCCGACGCCGGGCGAGACCGCCAGTCCGACCCCGCCGCCCGCCGCCACTCCCGCGCCCGCGGTCCGGGCTACGCCGGTCGGGCCGGCGCCCACCCGCCCCGCGCCGGTCGCCGCGCGCGCCTGGGATCCCCGGTTGACCCAACGCGGCGCGCAGTTGATCCCCGCGGCCGTGCAGCCCGGCCAGGGTTACTGGCGCTTGGTGCAGGCGCGCTGGTTCGACGAGGATGACCCGCCCTTCGCCGGCAAACACTACATCTACCTGGATGCGCTCGATCAGGCCGGCAACCGCCAGACCGGCGTGCGCATCCAGATGACCTCGTTCGATCTGAAGGATGACTACGGATTCGTCACGACCGAGGCGAAGCCCGGCGAGCCTTACGCCGCCAACTTCGCCATGTACATCGTGGCCCCGGCCTACCGCGTCGTCCCGGCCGACGGCGCGCCCGCCGACGCGGTCACCGGCCTGGGCCTGGGCAGCATCGCCGTCCCCGACCTGCCGACGCTGACCAGCTACGGTTTCACCTGGCAGTGGACGGTGGCGCGATAGACCAGAAAGGGCGTATCAGACGTTTCGCACGAAGGCGACCTTGATCGATACGATGCCGCGGCTCGGCATCTGCGCGGTGATCGCAGCCCCGTTTACCGCGGCCGTCGAGTGCGCCAGGGGCCGCTCCATCAGATCCACCTCGGCGGCCGCGCTGGGCCGGCCCAGGATCTCCGCGTTGAAGTGGGCTTCGACCGTCGCAGCCGCCCCGGTCGGATCGAAGAAGGTCAGCACCAGCGCGTCCTCATCCTCCGCCTTCTTGACGCTGCTCAAGATGACCGTGTCGGGGGCCGTGTGGATGAACGTCGCGGCCGCGGGCCGCGGGCCGGCGTGGACATCCGTGCCGACGACGCGCAGGGCGTGATTGAAGTCCCGGCCCAGGCGGATGGCCTCCGCCACCGGCAGGTCGCCCGCCAGGGGGCGCAGCCCGGCGTGGATCTCGTGCGTGCGAATTTCGGGCAGGTTGTCCGGGTCATAGCTGCTGCGGATCAGCGTCATCCGCAGGGTGCGGCCGTCGAGCGAATAACCGTACTTGGAATCGTTCACCAGCAGGCAGCCTGCGGGGGTCGTGCCGCCGTCCGCCAGCCCGTTCACCTGCGCCCATTGCAGCGCCGGAACCTCCTGCCCCGCGTTCAGATCGCGTGTGATCGCGCCGAACGGGATCTCGTAGCGGCCCTGCGCCCCCGCCAACGCCAGCGGGAACGCCATCCGCAGCACCGGCACCCCGGTCTGCGGCGTGCCGCGCTCGAACCATTCCGCATCCACGCGCAGGTGGAGTTGCGGATCGCCCGCGGCCAACTCGTAGGTCAGCGTCACGTTCGAGTCATGCACCCGGAGTTTCACCGCGATGGCGGCCTTGAACGGCCCGGACACGGTGCGCTTGATCGAGAGGACCTCGCCGTAGGAGATCGGCCCGGTGTTTTCGATCGTCCAGGCGGTCATACCGTGCGGCCGCTCGACCGCGTATTCCAGGACCGGCGCCGGGCACTCCGGCGTAATCAGCGCCACACCGGTGCGCTTGTCCACCAGCGACCGGATGCCGCCGGTGGTCATGTCCAGCTCGACCCGCACCAGGTCGTTCTCCAGCCCTTCCCGATACTGTTCGGCGTGGCTGCGCGGCTGCGGCTGGCGCTCACCGAGCTGCCAGACCCCCGGCTCGCCCGCGCTGGCCGGCCCCGTCTCCTCGCAGACCGCAAACGCGGCGTAGCCCAGCCCCGCCACCGCCACCGGCAGCGCCAGCCGGACGAACTCGTGGCCCCAGAACCGGCCGGTCTCGATGACCTGCGGTGCGAAACTGCGGCCATCGGGCAGGCGCACCGAAAAGCTGCGCTTGCTCAGCGGCGGGAGCAGCGAGACGGCCGGCGTGTTGTCCCAGATCGTGGTCTCGATCACCTCGTTGCGCGGCCACGCCACCGGGTTGAAGACGACGAACGGCCGGTTGCCCGCGCCGCGGCTCTGCTCCGACTGGGCCAGCGCGCCGTTGGCCGACCGGAAGCCGACCCCCGCGCCGAGGCCGTTGGAGAGGCGCAGCGACGGCACATCGGCCGCGGCCGGGTTGGGGGCGAAGGCGGTGTCAATCTGCGCGGCCAGGCCGCGATAGGCCAGTGTTTCCACCATCTCCGTCGTCGCCATCGTCTTCTGATAGAGGCCGTCGGCGTAGGTGCGCGTGTCATGCACGCCGGAACCGGGCAGGATGTCGTGGAAGTGGCAGAAGAGGGTATCCCGCCACCCCTGGCACAGCCGGCCGGCCGGATACGCCTGGCCCTGGGCGAGCCAGGCCAGGCTGGCGGCCAGTTCGGCGTCGGTCAGGTGGTTTTCCGCAAAGCGGTTGTTGCGTTTGATCAGCGACTCGGAGGTGTAGCAGCCGGTGAACTCGAAGTTCAGCTCGCAGTCCAGAACCGGCAGACCCGCGCCCGCGGCCTCGACGCGCTCGAAATAGTCGCGCGTGGTGGCGAATTTGATGTTGGGGAACACCGGCCAGGTGTCCATCTCGAGGCCGGCGACGAGATCCCGCCGGGTCGGCCCGCCGCCGTGATCCCCCACCCCGTAGACGAACATCAGGTCGCGCAGACCGGTTTGGCCCGCGAACACGCGCAGTTGGCGCAGCAGATCATCGGGCCGCAGCACGCCGTTGTAGCCCGCCAGCATGTCGTTGCGCACCAGCACGCGTGAACCATCTGGCCCCTGCCACCAGAAGAGGGCGGGGCGGGCCGGGCCGACCGCGCCGGGCCGGTGCAGGTAGAGGTACTTCACCCCGCCGCGTGCCAGGTAGGTCGGCATGGTGATCGCGTGGCCGAAGGTGTCGGGCGACCAGTTGATCGGCACGTCTTCGGCGGTCAGCCCGAAGAGCTGCTGCATGTACTGCCGCGTGTAGAGCAGGTGGCGGCAGAGCGATTCCGGCCCGGCCAGGTTGTTGTCGTTTTCCACCCAATGGCTGGCCGTCACCTCCCAACGGCCCTCCCGCACGCGCTCCGCGATGCGCGCCAGCATTTCCGGGTTGAACTCCTCGATGATCGCGTAGACGCTGGCCTGGCTCTGGCTGAAGCGGAACTGGGGGAACTCGTCCATCAGCTTGAGGACGGTCGCAAAGGTGTCGTTCGTCACCGCGACCGTTTCGGGCCAGGACCACATCCAGTTCATGTCAATGTGGCCGTGGCCCACACAGTAGATCGTGTAGGTCTTGGCGGCGGCGGCGATCGGCGCCAGCAACTCCTCGGCGCGCGCCACCGCGGTTTGCGCGCGCGCGATGTCGCCGGTCGCGAACGCCGCCTCGGCCCGGCCGGCTGCTTTCGTCAGCAAGGCGCGCCAGGCCTTTGCCTCGCCGGGATGCAGATCACAGAGTAACTCGGCGAACTGGAGCTCCGCCTGGAGGCGATCCTGGCTGTGCTGCAACCGCATCACGGCCAGGCTGGCGCTTTGTCGAAGATTGGCTACGTTGTCGGTCATGATTTCCTCTGATTTGGGGATTGATCGGACAGTGTGACAGGGAGCTATGGTAGCACGGGATGCGGCTTTTGTACATTTCAGGCCCCTGATCCCCCCGATCCGCTGGCGCTGCTGCGCGGCATGGGCTGGTTTGTGGGAAATGTGGTACAATGCGCGTAATGAACACAGGAAGGTGGAGATCCTGAGATGAACCGTGATGATCTTCTGCACCTCATCGCCCAGGGCGAAGGACAACGGCTGGATTTCAAAGAGGAGACGATCAAGCCCGGCAAGCTGGCCGAGACATTGGTGGCCCTGGCCAACGCGGATGGCGGCATGATCCTCATCGGCGTGGATGACCAGGGGCGCGTGGCTGGCGTGAGTGACCCCAAGCGCGCCATTGACAATGTGGTGGAGGCCATCGCACACTGTAGCCCGCCGTTGGGTATCAATTTGCCCGTCGCGATTGAGGCGTCGCCCGGCGCGATGGCGCTGGTCGTGGACATCCCAGCCCAACTTCCGCGCGTGTACCACACCCACGGCCGCTACTTGCGACGGGCTGGCTCGATGAACATGGCCCTGGACGAGGCCGCCTTGCGTCGCCTGCTGTACGAACGCGGCGAGCTGAGCTCGGAGGCGGAACCGGTGGCCGAAGCCAGTCTGACGGATTTGGATCAGGCGAAGGTGAACGGTTTCCGGCAGCGGTACGAGGAGATCTACGGCCGCAGCCTGGCTCTCGCTAATCGCGATCTGCTGACGGCGATGGGGTGCCTCACCCGCGAAGGCCGGCCCACAGTCGCGGGCGTGCTTCTGTTTGGGCAGCAGATCCAGCGCTACTTCTTCGAGCCGCATGTCTCCCTCGCTCGTTATCGCGGGAGCGAGGTAGGCGCTGAATATCGGCTGGACAGTCGGGATTACTACGGGACGATCATCGAGGCGGCGGTTGCTGCCAGCGATTACGTGAATGAGCATATCCAGGTCTTCTCTCGCCTGCTGCCCGGCAAAGCGATGCGTCAGGATGTGCCTCAATACCCGCGTTTCGCGATCCGTGAGATCATCATCAACGCGATCGTGCATCGCGATTGGTCCATCAAAGGCTCGCGCGTCCTGATCAAGATGTTCGATGGCCGCATCGAGATCCAAAGTCCTGGCTCTCTTCCCCCGCCCGTGACGCCGCAGAACATTCGGGAGGAGCATCAACTGCGCAACCCGCGCATTGCGCAGGCGTTCAAGGATTACGGCTTCATCGAGAAGTTCGGCAACGGCATTGATCGGATCTTCCGGGAGATCGAAGCGCATCCCTTCCAGCCCCGCCTCCCTCGCTTCCACGATACCGGCGCGTCGGTGATTGTGACTCTGTATGGCGCTGAGTTGCCGCCAGAAGAAAGCGAAGTTGTGCAGCCGGCCAAGATGATCGGCCTAAGTTTGAGCGAACGGCAGGGCCGCGCCCTGGAATATTTGCGGACCTACGGACGGATTACCCGGAGCGAATACTGCCGAACATATAGCGTTGGGGATTCAGAGGCGTATCGGGAGTTGAGTGATTTGTTGGATAAAGGACTGATTTTGCGTCAGGGCAGGGGGCGGAGTGCCCATTACACCCTGGCCACTGAACGAACAAACGATTAGTGAACGATTGACAGGTCAGGGAACGATTAAGGGAACGATTAAGGGAACGATTAGCGTTTACGGGACGATTAAGTGAATGATCGGCTATCATGGGACGATTTAGCGCGTTGAGCCTCGATCGCAGCCTGGCGCACCTCAGCAGCACACCGTTCGCCCAGGGCACACTGGAGCGGATGCGTTGGTTCTGGCTCGATTCACTCTACGCGAACATCAGCGTGGCGTTTTTCGCCACCTATGTGCCGCTCTTTGCACTGACTTACGGCGCCACCAACGCCCAGGTCGGTCAGCTTGCCGCGGCCGCCAACCTGCTGGGCGCGCTGGCGCTCTTCCCCGGCGCACGCGCCATCCCCATCTTTGGCCGGCGCAAGCGGGTGGTGCTGCTCTTCGGCGGCGGCCTGGCGCGCGTCCTCCTGATTCCCCTGGCGTGCCTGCCGTTCTTGTTCCACCTGCCGGCGCAGGCCATCGTGGCGCTGATCGTGTTGAACGGGCTGATCAGCTTCGCCAATAGCTTTTGCACGCCCGCGTGGACCTCGTTGCTGGCCGACATCGTGCCCACCGAGGTGCGCGGCCGCTTCTTTGCCCACCGCGGCCAGGCCATCAACTTGGTGACGCTGACGATCGTGCCGTTTTCGGGCTGGCTGATCAAGACGACCAACAGCCTGACCGGCCAGCCATTCCCCGGCTACCAACTCGTCTTCGTGCTTGCCCTGCTCACCGGCGCGGCCGCCACATGGTGTTATGCGCGCATTGATGAGCCGGCGCCCGCCGCGCAGACCGTCACCGCGCCACCGCTGGCGACGATCCTGGCCGCGCTGCGCCGGTCGCCGATCTTCCTCGGCTTCCTGGCCGCGACCTTCATCTGGAACTTCGGTTTCCAGATTTCACTGCCGTTCTTCAACGTCTACCTGGCCGGGCCGCTTGCGGCCAGCACGACGACGGTGGGGTTGGTGAACGCGGCCATGCCGCTCGCCGCGCTGGTGTCGCAACGCTGGCTGGGCCGGTTGATTGACCGCCGCGGCAACGTCTGGGTGCAGGCGCTCTGTGTCTTGCCGATCCCGTTGTTCCCGTTGATGTGGATCTTTGTGACGGAGCCGTGGCAAGTGATCCTCATCAACCTGCCGGCCGGCATCTTCTGGACCGGTTTCAACCTGACCACCTTCAATCTGCTCCTGGAATTGGCCCCGGCCGAGGCGCGCGCCGATGCGACGGCGTTCTACCAGTTCATGGTCATCGGCGCAGCCGTGCTTGGGCCGTTGATTGGCGGGTATCTGGCCGACCTCTACGGTTTCAAGGCCGCGTTTGGGGTCAGCGCTGCGGGCCGGCTGCTGGGCGCGCTCGCATTCCTCTGGTGGGTGGCGCGGCCTGCCCTCCGCCGGGCGCGCGGCTAACCCGAAAACCGGACGTGCCAGGCGCTTCGCAAGTGCCTGGCACGTGAGCGGCGTTCATGCCAACTCATCACCCTCGACGGCGGCCGTCGGATACCGCTGCCAATGCACCCGCGCCGCGTCGAACTGCGTGCGCGGCGGCTTTTCCTCTGCCGGGTAGCCGATCAGGATCAGGCACATCGGGATGACGCTTTCCGGGATTTGCAGGACGCGGCGGATGATCTCCATCCGTTCCTGCGCGGGATAGCCGCCCGTCCAGACCGCGCCCAGGCCTAGCCCCGCGGCCGCGATCAGGATGTTCTCGGTGGCCGCGCCGAGGTCTTGCTGCCAGAAGCGCTCGCTGGCCGGGCTACTGGCCAACGCCAGGTTGGCGCACACGGCGATGGCCGCCTGCCCGTTGTAGTGGCCGGGCAGCGCCGCGCGCACCTCCGCCATCACGCCCGGATCGGTCACGGCGACGAACTCCCAGGGTCGCCCGTTGGCCGCCGACGGCGCGGCCATCCCCGCTTCCAGCAGCCGCGTGACCAGTTCCTTCGACACGGCCTGCTCGGTGAATTTCCGAATGCTCCGCCGCTTGAGGATGAGTTCTATGACATCGGACATGGTGGGTTTGCTCCTTTCAGGACTCGGACGAGAGTAACTTGGACAGGATTCACAGGATTAACAGGATGGCGGTCTGCAATTCATCCTGTAATCCTGTCAATCCTGTCAGATCGCCGCTCTACAATGCGATCAACTCCGCCTGGATCGCGCTCAGCTTCTCCGCCGTCAGCAGGTGCGGCGCCATGCGCTGCATCGCGTCGAGCGTCTGGTCGCCGGCCCACGGCGGGACGCGCATCGAGGTAATCGCGTCGCCCAGGTGCTTGAGCAGGACCGCCTTCGCCCGCTCGTCGGCCATCAGCTCTTGCACGGTGCAGCCGATGTCCAGCCGGCCGGCTACGTGCCGGACGTTGGCGAACGCCTGCGCCCGGTTCAGCCCGGTGCTGACGAACTCGTACCGCCCCGCGCCAATCTCAACCACGACCGCGCCATCTTCGACTTTCACTGAGACGACCCCGGCCGCCTCACCGAGCTTCTTGCCCGATTCCGTGACCTGCGCCAGATTGCTTGCCGGAACGCGCACGGTGGCGCGCGTGTTCGCCGGCACGGTCATTTGCAGACGGAAGTCGGCGTCGGTCAATTGCCACGCCGAGACGATCTCGCCGTAGGGCGAGCGGAGCGCGGCGCGCACGTGCGTCAGGCCGCCGCCCGGCTGCGGCTTGATCAGCACATGCTTGTAGCCGGGGGCGTCCGCCGCGGTGTCAATGCCGGCCGCCACGCGGTACATCCAGTCGCCGATCGCGCCGTAGGAGTAGTGGTTGAACGAGTTCATCCCCGCGTCCTGGAAACTGCCGTCGGGCTTGATGCCGTCCCAGCGCTCCCAGATCGTCGTCGCGCCCTTCTTCACCGGGTAGAGCCATGATGGGTAGCTCTCCTGGTTCAGCAGTTCGTAGGCCAGGTCGGTATATCCGAAGCGGGAGAGCACGTGACACAGGTAGGGCGTGCCGACGAAGCCGGTGGTCAGGTGATAGCCGAACTTGCGCACCTCCTCGGCGAGGCGGGCCGCGGCGGACGGCCGCAGCGCCTCCGGGAGCAGGTCGAAGTGCAGCGCCAGCACGTAGCTGGTCTGGCTGTTCGGGCCGACGCGACCGTTGGCCGAAACGAATTCGGCGGTCCAGGCGGCTTTGATCTTCGCCACCAGTTCGGCGTACTTCGCAGCATCCTCAGTCTTGCCCAGCACCTCGGCGGCCTTCTGGAGCAGGCTGGTCGAATAGCCGAAGAAGGCGCTGGCGATCAGCTCCTTGTCGGTCATCGGCGCAGTATCGAAGCCGCCGCGGCCGCGGTAGTCGAGCCAGTCGCCGAAGTGGAAGCCGGTCGTCCACAGGTTGCTGGCGCCCGCCTGCCCGGCCATATAGCCGACCCACGCGGCCATGCTGGCGTATTGCTGCGCCAGGATGCCCTTGTCGCCGTAACACTCGTAGATCGTCCACGGGCAGATCGTCGCGGCGTCGGCCCAGGCCGCCGACCCGCCGGCCGAGCGGCCGAACGCGCTGCGCTTCATCGGGTCGGGGATCACCATCGGCACACCGCCGTTGGGATGCTGCTCGGCGGCCAGGTCGGCCAGCCACTTGGTGAAAAAGCTGGCGACATCGCGGTTGTAGCAGGCCGTGCGGATGAAGACCTGCGCGTCGCCGGTCCAACCCAGGCGCTCGTCGCGCTGCGGGCAATCAGTGGGCACGTCCACGAAGTTGCCCTTCTGCCCCCAGACGATGTTGTGCTGCAATTGGTTGATGAGCGAATTCGAGCACGCGAAATCGCCGGTGGACGGGATATCGGAATGCACGACCACGCCGGTCAGACTATCGAGCGTCGGCTCACCGGGCCAGCCCTCCACTGAGACGAACTGGAAGCCCATGAACGTGAAGCGCGGCTCGTAGGTCTCGACGCCGTCGCCCTTCAGCGTGTACGTCAGCGCCTGCTGGGCTTTGCGCAGGTTGGTGAGGTAGACATTGCCTTGCTGATCGAGCACCTCGAAGTGGCGCAACGTGATCGTCGCGCCCGCCGGCCCCGCGACCTTCAGCCGCAGCCAGCCGACCATGTTCTGGCCGAAGTCGAAGACCGTCTCGCCCGCGGGCGTGCGGATGATCTTGACCGGCTTGATCTCCTCATTGCGGATGATGGCCGGGCCGTTCTGCGCGATCAGCACGTCCTTGCTCTGGTCGAGCTTGCGGACGCCCTGCCACGCTTTGTCGTTATAGCCCGGCGCAGCCCACTCTGGCAGCTCCAGCCGGGCGTCGTAGCTCTCGCCGTTGTAGAGGTCTGACATGCGGATCGGGCCGAGGGTGGCGCGCCAGGCGTCGTCGCTGGTGATGATCGCCGTGCGGCCGTCCGCATAGGTGATGTGCAGTTGCAGCAGCAGCCCCAGCCGGTCGCCCCAAGTGTTGCGGTTGCCCTCGAAGCCGAGCCAGCCGCGATACCAGCCATCGCCCAACAGCGCGCCGATGGCGTTATCGCCGGGCCGGAGCAGGCCGGTCACGTCATAGGTCTGGTATTGCAGCCGGTGGTTGTAGGCGGTCCAGCCGGGCGTGAGGACGTCATCGCCCACGCGCTGGCCGTTCAGGTGCAGCTCGTAGAGGCCCAGGCTGGTGACGTAGACGCGCGCGGTCTTCACTGCGCCGTCGAGCGTGAAGGCGCGACGCAGGGCCGGCTGCGGCTGCGACTGCGTCGTGTCCTCATCCCAATCCGGCGTGATCCACTCGGCCTGCCAGTCGGACGCATCCAGCAGCCCCATCTCCCACCAGGCCGGCTCGCTCCAAGCGGACGCCGCGCCCGTCTCGTCCCAGGCGCGCACTTGCCAGTAGACGCGCTGGCCGGAGTGGAGCGCCGGGCCACCGTAGGGCACGAGGATGGATTGGTCAGATGCAACCTTGCCGGAATCCCACAGCAGATTTTTTCCAGAAGCAAGGTCGGCTGGATCGCCGGACGCGCGGAGTTGATAAGCGGTCTGCGCGGCGCCGCGGCGATCGGACTGGAGCTGCCAACTCAGCCGGGGCTGCCGCACGTCCATGCCCAGCGGGTTGGCGCGATATTCGCAGAGTAGGTTGGTGATGGTTGTCATTGGTTCTCCTATTACTTGTTTATCGGCCCAACCTCCGAATCGAATTCGGGGCGAAGGGGCGTTCCACCGCAAGGTCGGCCTGCGCCGACCGGCCCCGCGTCCACGCAGAGCCTGCCCTGAGCGCAGCCGAAGGGTGGACGCCCGGCCGCAGGCCCGTTAGCCGCGATTTCAATCGTTATGCTCCGCGAGAAAGGCCTTGACGACCTCGACGTAGCGCGCGAACTGCTCGCGGCGGATGCTGTGGCCTGCGCCAGCGATGTGAACGACCTTCGCCTGCGGCACGAGATCCGTGAATACCGTCGCGGCTTCCGGGGGCACGATCGCACCCTTGTCCGTGTCAGCGGTGATCAGCAGTGTCGGGCAGGCGGTCTGCTTGAGCAATGCCGGCCAATCCACCGCCGGCCACCGGTTGCGGCTCAGAAAATCGAAGCTAAACCGGAGTTTCGAGTCGGCCCACGGTCCCAACTCGGCCTCTGACCA
>CAZYHE010000035.1:9420-15605 GCA_964647225.1 uncultured Anaerolineales bacterium | reverse complement strand
CCCCGCACCGCTGCACCGCTGCGAGGGCGCTGCATTTGTGCGCGTCTTGGCCGCGTGATACAATCGGGGCGTGATGTACAACTTAATCATCGTTGCAGGAGTGAACCATCATGACCCGAACTTCTAACACCCTGGAGATCAACCACAGCAGCGAGCCGATCCGGTTGTTCAAATCGGACATCCTGGAGTTCTTCACGCACATCCATCCGGCCGTGGTTGTCGTAATTTGGCTGCCGGTGGCGGCCTTCTTCCTCTGGCGCGGCGCGGTGAGCCTGCCCGCCGGCGCCTCGTGGGCCGTGCTCCCGCTCGGCTTTCTGCTCGGCGTCTTCCTCTGGACGCTGGCCGAGTATCTGGTGCATCGGTTTGTGTTCCACTACGACCCGAAAGGGGAGCGGATGCAGAAGTTCTTCTTCCTCTTTCATGGCGTGCATCATGCCCAACCGCAGCTCAAGACCCGGTTGGTGATGCCGCCGGTGGTCAGCATCCCGATGGCGGCCGTCTTTTTCGGTCTCTTCACCCTGATCTTCGGCGCACTGCTGGGCGCGCCCCATTGGACCGCGCCGACTTTTTCCGGCTTCATCCTCGGCTACCTGGTGTATGATATGATCCATTATGCCACGCACCATTGGCCGATGCGCGCCGGGTATCTCAAATTCCTCAAGCGCTATCACATGGCGCATCACTTCAAGAAGCCGAATGCCTCCTACGGCGTCAGCTCACCGCTGTGGGACATCGTCTTCGGGACGCGGCCGGCCAATTGAGCGCACACCCATCGAGAATTTCAAGGCGGCTATCCATCCGAAACAGGTAGCATCGCCCCTTGTGGGCGCCCCGGCGGGCACAAGGCCCGATGCTACGAGTTGCCTGGAAGGGTTCTGAGAGGATCAATTGTGGACAGCGTTACCCTAGATCGGCTGCCGTTCCATGTCGAAGTGGAACCGCTGCTGAAAAAACTACACATTCGCCCCGGCAGCGGCAACGAGCGGGAGTTCCGCCGCCTGGTCGAACTGGCCGAAGGCGTGGCCCGGCCCAAGGCCATCTACAAGCTGGCGTTCATCGAAGCTAAAGAAGAAGCGGCGGTCGTGATCGAAGGCATCCGCTTCGCCAGCCGGGTGTTGCGGGTGAACCTCGATGTCGCCAACCGGGTCTTTGCTTTCGTCGGAACTTCCGGCACAGAGCTGGAGGCCTGGGCGGACGCGCAGGAAGAGCTCCTGGCGCGCTTCTGGGCCGATGCCATCAACCAGGCCGTGCTCGGCGCGGCGATGGGCAGCTTTCGCGCGCACCTGGTCGAACAGTTCGCCGTCCCGCAGATGATGACCATGAACCCCGGCTCGCTGGCCGACTGGCCGATCCGCGAGCAGCGGCCCCTGTTTGCCCTGCTCGGCGACGTGAAGGCCGCCATCGGCGTGGAGCTGACACCCAGCCTGCTGATGACGCCGACCAAGACCGTCTCCGGCATCTTCTTTCCGTCCGAAGAGACCTTTGCCAGTTGCCAGCTTTGCCCGCGCGAAGATTGCCCGAACCGGCGGGCCAAGTATGATCCAGAGTTATTCCAGCGCAAGTATGCTGAGATGACGCACTGAAGGGTAACACGTCCATGAGTGAGATTGCAGAGCGCAAGGCCGCCTGGGAAACCAAGATCGTTGCCAAGACCCTGACCCGCGCGCCGGAGCGCCAGGCCGAATTCAAGACCAGCTCCGGCATCCCCGTCGAGCGCCTGGTGACGCCGGCCGATTGTTGCGCCGAGGCCGCAGCCGCGTACCAGGAGAAACTTGGGTTCCCCGGCGAATACCCGTTCACGCGCGGCGTGCAACCCACGATGTATCGCGGCCGCTTTTGGACGATGCGCCAATACGCCGGCTTCGGCTCCGCGGCCGAGAGCAACCAGCGCTACAAATATCTGCTGGCGCAGGGGCAGACCGGGCTGAGCGTCGCCTTCGATCTCCCCACGCAGATCGGCTACGACTCCGACGATCCGCTGGCGTTGGGCGAGGTCGGCAAGGTCGGCGTGGCGATCGCCTCGCTGGCCGACATGGAGACGCTGCTCGATGGCATCCCGCTGGACAAAGTCAGCATCAGCATGACCATCAACGCGCCGGCTGCGATCCTGCTGGCGATGGTGATCGCGGTGGCGCAGAAGCAAGGGGTGGCGGCCAAAGGGCTGCGCGGCACGGTCCAAAATGACATTCTCAAGGAATATATCGCCCGCGGCACCTACATCTTCCCGCCCGCGCCCTCGATGCGGCTGATCACCGATCTGTTCCGCTACTGCGCGACCGAAGTCCCGAACTGGAACACCATCAGCATCTCCGGCTACCACATCCGCGAGGCGGGCAGCACGGCGGCGCAGGAGGTCGCGTTCACGCTGGCCGACGCCATCGAGTACGTCAAAGCGGCAATCGAGGCGGGGCTGGCCGTGGACGACTTCGGGCCGCAGCTTGCCTTCTTTTTCAACAGCCACAACAACTTCCTGGAAGAGATCGCCAAGTTCCGCGCCGCGCGGCGGCTGTGGGCGAAGATCATGCGCGACCGGTTCGGCGCGAAGGACCCGAAGAGCTGGCAACTGCGCTTCCACACGCAGACCGCCGGCTCGACCCTGACCGCGCAGCAGCCGGAGAACAACGTCGTGCGCGTGGCGCTCCAGGCGCTGGCCGCGGTGCTCGGCGGCACGCAGAGCCTCCACACCAACTCGCGCGACGAGGCGTTGGCGCTACCATCCGAGGCCGCGGTGCAGGTCGCGCTGCGCACCCAACAGGTCATCGCCTATGAATCCGGCGTCGCGGACACGGTGGATCCGCTGGGGGGCTCGTACTATATCGAGCAGCTTACCGATGAGATCGAGCGCCGCGCGGCGCAATACATCGAGAAGATTGACGCAATGGGCGGCGCACGCAAAGCGATCGAGGTCGGTTACATCCAGAACGAGATCCAGGATGCCGCCTACGCCGCGTGCCGGGCCATCGAGTCTGGCGAGCAGGTTGTGGTCGGGGTGAACAAGTTCCAGACAGCAGTCTCGGCGCCCCCTGGCGACCTGTTGAAGATTAACCAGGCCGTGCAGGCCGAACAGATCGCGCGGCTGGCCGCGCTGCGGGCCGGCCGCGATGCCGCCGCGGTCGCCGCCGCGCTGGCGCGACTGCGCGCCGCGGCCAACGATCCGACCGCCTCGCTCATGCCATGCTTCGTGGAAGCGGTCGAGACCTACGCCACCCTGGGCGAAATCTGTGGGGTGCTGCGACAGGTGTTTGGGGAGTATCGGCCGTAGGCTGGTAAATTGGTAGGTTGGTAGATTGGTAGATTGGTGGCACCAACCTACCAATCTACCAACCTACCATCTCACCAATCTACCAACCTACCTGCACACCCGCACACTCACATCATCCAAAAACATCCACGTCCGCGGCCCCGCGAGCAGGTCGTCGTTGAACACCTCCCAGTAGATGACGATGCTCCGCCCGCGATACGGGGTCAGGTCGAAGCTGCGCTGCTGCCAATCCCCGGAGTTCTCCAACACCTTCATCACGGTCGCCAGGTAGCTATAGTCATCCGCCAACAGCATCGCCCGTTGGAAGTCGCCATCCGCCGCTTGCGTGCCGGGCTTGTACCAGAAGATCAGCGTCGCTGTGCCCGCATCCGCCGGGATGGTGACGGTCTGATAGCCGCTGGAGTAGCTGGCCCCCAGCGGGGCCAGCTCGCCCAGGATGTTGCGTTCGGCCGCCGAGATGTTGCGCGCGGCGATCAGTGTGGCCGGCAGCACACCCAGCCGCGCCGACCGCAGCCCCGTGCGCGCCTGGGCGGTCGTGTAACCCGCGGTGCTGGCCGTGGTCGGGAAGGTCCAGCCGGTATCGGTCTCGAAGCCGCCGTTGATGGCGGCCTCGGCGCAGACCGGCGGCGTGACGGCCCCGCGCAAGAGCAACGGCAGATAGACGGGGCGGATTGGCGGGGCGAGCGGGCCAACCAGCACGGCCAGTTCGTTCACATTGTTGGTTGAGTCGTGATCGGGTTCGCCGGCCCACGCCTGCGCCCGGTTCGTCAGGTGCGACCAGCGCGGCGCGTCCGCCTTAACCCGAGCGGTGATCCGCAGCTTCGCGACCCAGCCGCGCTCCAGCCGGTTGATCGGCAGGACGATCACATCTTCACCCATCTGGTTTTGGACGGCGGCCGGCGCCGACTGCGCGGTGTGCAGCGGCGCAGTGATCGGCCCGACCGGGATCAACAACTCCACCGCCACGAGATCCACTTCGGCGGGCAGGACATCGGTCACGACGATGCTGGTGGCGGGCAGCGGTCCCTGGTTGGCGATCTTGACGGTGAATGTGACCAGCTCGCCGGCCATCGCTGGCTCCGGCGTGGCGCTCCCATAGACCGCCACGTCGGCGGTGGTCGCCGCAGCGAAGACTTGCAGCGCCAACGGCAGCGTCCGGCCAATTCCGCCGCTCAGGGCGTTGATGGTCAGGGGGTAAGCGCCCGCGGGAGTCGTCGCGCCCGTCTCGGCGCGCAGGTAGACTTGCGTGGGCGCCGTGACCTCCAGCGCATCGCTCAGGGGGCCGTCCGGGGTCAGGGCCAGGCCGGCCGCCCCGGCGGGGACAGCGCCCGCCAGGCTCAGGCCGACCGGCTGCGTCCAATCCGTTGCGGTCACGTGTACGGCGAAGACTGCGTATTCACCGGCCTGCACGGCCAGGCGCGGCGTGTCGGTCGCCAGTTCGTAGCCCGGCTTATCGGCGATCACGACAATGGGCGTGCGTTGAACAGCCAGCCCTTGCCCCGCGGTCAGCCAGAAGGCGTGGCGGCCGCGCGGGAGCAACGGCGTGTCGCGCAGCGTCAGCGTGGTCGTGCCGCCCGGCGGCAGTTCGTGCTCGCCCAGGAAGGTTTCCAGCCCCGCCGGTGCGCCCTCCACGCCCAGGCTCAGGGTACCGGAGAACCCGGCCGAGGCGGTCGTGGCGTCCACGACGGCGACGACTGTCACCGCGGCGCGGTCGCCGGTCCGCAACACCGCCAGATCGGGCCGCGCAGTCACACCGAAGGCCGGCCCGGTGACGGTGAGGCTGAGGTTGGCGGTGCGCGTGACGTTACCGCCCGCAGCGACCAGCGGCAGCACGTGGAGTCCGGCGGGCAGCGTCTCGCTGGTCGAGATCGCGACGCTGACCCCTGTGCCGGCGACCGTCGGCGTGATGATCTCCGGCGTGTAAGCCATGCCGAAGCCGTCCGGCAGCGGCGCGATATAGAGGCTGACCCCCTCCGGGTAGCTGATGACGCCGGTGCTGAAGATCGCGGTGACCGTCGCCGTCTTGCCGGCTTCGACGGTCAGCGCGGCCGGCTGGAGGGAGACCTCGAACGGCGCATCCACTGCCGCGGCGCTGATCGCTTCGGAGCGCGAGGTGCGGCCGGTCGCGTTGTCCACCGCCTCCACCCACAAATAGTAGGTCTCGCCGGGGGTCAAACCGCCGAGCAACGTCGAGACGGTGGCGCTCACATCAATCGTGCGGCTGATGACGCCGGGCGCGGTCCCGATGATCAGCCGATAGCCGTCCACGTCGGGGTTCGGGTGCGCATCCCAGCCGACATCGAGCGACTGGAAGCCGGGCGCGGCGTGCAGGTTGGCGTTCCAGGTATCCGTCCAGGGCTGCGTCACGCTCAGCGTGCTCGACGCGTAGACGCGCACCGGCGGGCTGAGATGATCATCTGCCTCGAACCAGATATGATGCACGCCGCTGGGCAGCCGCGCCAGGCTCACGTTGCGTGTCTGAAGCGAGCCATCCACCGGCGGATTCTCGAAGACCGCCAGCTCGACGCCGGTGAAGTTCGGCTGCTCGACCGCCATGCCCCCGGCCGTGCCCGTGACCGCAAGCGTGCCGGTGATCGGCCCAGGGTTCGCGACCACGCGCAAGGTCAGGGTGTCGGTCATCGCGGACAGCTTCCAACTCACATCGGCGGTGGCGTCGCCCCGGTCGAGGACGGCGACGTCGGTGAGGCTTGGGCCAGGGATCGCGCCCAGCATGACCAGGCCGTACTCGTCGCCCGGCGCGGGCGCGCCGATCAGCACCGTCTCCCATTGGCCTGGTTGCGCGTTGTGGATGGTGAAGGTCTCCTGCGTCCAGACCGGGCCGCCCACCGTGTCGGTGATGCCCGTCGTGACCTCGAAGGTGACGGTGACGGGCAGTGTGGGTGAGATCGGGTGGCCGCCGGGG
>CAZYHE010000035.1:0-9320 GCA_964647225.1 uncultured Anaerolineales bacterium | reverse complement strand
GGTGAAGCGCGTGGATGCGCTGCCCCGCACGGCATTGCTGAACATCCAGAACGTGCCGCTGGCGGCCAGCGAGAACGGTTTGGTCACCAGCGTGCCGTCAGCGTTCGCGCGGAACATCGCCGGGACGGAACTGGCGACCGAGAAACCCACGCTGATCGTGGTCGAACCGGCGGCCGGATCCACGCTGACGCGGCCGCGGATGCCGGTCAGGTCCAGGCCGGTGCTGCCGATGGGGATCTTGCAGCCGGAGAGGGAGAGCGACACCTCCCGCAGGTAGAGGCCGGCCAGCGCGGCCGCGTCGTCGGGACTAACTGCGCTGGCGGCGAGCCGTTGCGCGGCTTCCTGCGGCGGCATGACATTCACCACGACTTCGTTCGCCGTCGTCACTTCGATGGTGACGCCGACGCCGATGCCGCGGCAGAGCGGCGTCGCGCCCAGGTTCGCCATCGTGAAGGTGCCCGCCGCGCCGATGATGATGCGGCCGCCTTCGATCACGAACCTGGCGCGCAGCCCGGTCAGCCGGAAGCCGGCCGCGTCAATGTCCGGCAGCGAAAATTCGCCGCCCGCGCCGCCGATCTTCACGCCCGCGGGCGATACTTCCAGGTTACTGACGGCGAGAGTCAGCCCGCCCAGGCCGACGGGCATCTGCACGACCACGGCGGCCGCGCGCAGCGTGAAGTTATCTATCTGCGCGTCTTTGACGATGAGCGTGAGGCCGGAGACCTTCAGATTGAGATTGGCGCCGCCGACCAGCCGGCCGGTGAACCGGCCGCGGCTGTCCAGGCTCAGGTAGACGGCCACGCCGCCCGACGCGCCCGAGATGTTGATCTCGAGTTGGCCGGTGAGGCTCAGCTTGTAGGTCAGGTCTCCCGCCATCTCGATGTTGGCCCGGACGCCCCGCACAGACATGCCCGTGCCCAGGTCGAAGTCCCGCAGGACGATGTTGACCGAACCGCTCCCGAAGGTGAAGCCCTGGCCGGTGATGCGCACATCGGTCAAGACCGCCGCCGCGCCGCCCAACGGCCCGCCCGAGATGAGCAGCCCCGCGGAGGCGCAGCCCAGGCCATCCCGGCTGAGCGTGATGCCATTCAGCGTGAGGTTGGCCGTGGCGATCTTGAAGGTCAGGCTGGGGATGGCGGCCGTCAAATTCCAATCGCCCGCTGTGCTGATGGTGAACGCGAGGTTTGCATCGAGGCTGTTCTGCGGCAGACGGATTTGCAGCACCGCCGTCACCGCCAGCCGATAGTGCGCGCCGTCGAATGCCAACGACGCGCCCGCTTGGGTGATCTTGAGGGCCGCGCCCGTGCCCATGTAGAAGTCGGCGATGGTGACGGAACCGCCGTAACGGATGCCATCCAGACCGATGCGGATCGTGAAAGCCGCGTTGGCGTTGCCGCTCATGCCCAGCGCGCCGAGCGCCAGGGTGGTGGCCCCGCTGACCACGATGCGGCCGTCATCGAAGCTGATGTTCGGCATAGACATGGACGGGCCGGTCGCAAAGCCGCCGATCTGCTTCAGCAGATAGCGCACCCCGGCCGCCGGCGTGAGCAGCCCGGTCATGCCATTCGCCGAGAGCGCGCCGTCGAACAGTTCCAGGAGTTCGCTGCCCACCGCGGCCGCCAGCGTGCCCTCGGCCGCAAAGGTGAGACCGTCGGTGAGCAGGCTGGCCGTCCCGCCGGTAAGCCTGAGGAAGTCACCGATCACGATGTTGCCGGTGGCTCGCCATTGGCCGGCCTCCTCCGCCCAATGGTTCGCCTGCACCTTGATCTTCCCGATCCAGCGGACGTTTGGATCGCCGGTGGGGGTGATCGTCGGCGTGAACGTCGGCGACGGGGTGCGCGTGGGCGTGGGGGTGGATGTCGGCGACGCGGTCGGAGTCGCGGTCGGGGTCAGTGTGCGGGTGGCGGTGGGCGACGCGGTGGCCGTCGCCGTGCGGGTGGGCGTGGGCGTCCGGGTCGGCGGCAGCGGCGCGCAGGTGTCGAACAGCAGCGATACGCTGTCATCATCATAGTTGCTGACGAACAGCTCGTTGGCGGCGATATTGACTGCGAGGCCATCCCCGTCGCCCTGCCCGACCGTCACGCTGCCGTTGTAGGTGTTGTTGTCGCCATCCACCTGGTGCAACGCATTCCCGCGCGCCGCAACATAGATGGCATTGCCGTTGGTGTTGACGGCCAGCGCGTGCAGGTCGCCGGGCGCATCGAGCACGGCCAGCCGTTCGGCGTTGGCCGCGTTGTAGACATAAACTTTGCCGCCGATGCTGGAGACATAAACGCGGTTGAGGAGCGGGTTGACCGCGATGCCGACCAGCCCCGAATCGCCCACGTTGGCAAGCTGCCGGACCGAGTTGCTGGCATCAATCACGTAAATCGCGCCCGCCCAGTTGCTGAGCGCATACACCAGGTTTTGGCTGGCATCCACGGCGACGAACGTCGGCAGGTTGGGCAGCCCCACGCGTGCAATCACCGTGTTGGTCAGGCCGTCCACCACGCTGACGCTGTTCGACGCGTAGTTCGCCACATAGACGCGGTGCGTGATCGGGTTGACCGCCACCCCGAAGGGCAATGTTTCGACCGGCACGGTCGCGACCGTTTCGTAGGTCGCCGCGTTGAGCACGGTCAATGTGCCGGCGTTCCGGTTTGTGATGTAGATGCGGTTCAGGGTCGGGCTGAAGGCGACCTGGTTCGGGGAGAGCACGGGCACGGTGCGCACGACGCTGCGCGTCGCGCCATCAATCACGACCAGGCGGTCGGCGTCGAAGCTGGCGGCATAGATCAGGTTCGCTTCGGCGTTGACCGCCAGCCCCTTCGGCCCGGCGATCCCGCCGATGGTCGCCACCGGCGCGGGCAGACAGGCCGCCGGCGCGGCTTGGGCGCGCGCGACCGGCGTAGCTGTGGGCTGAGGCGCGGGCGCGCCCCGCGCGCTCGGCGTCGCCGCGGGCGGGGCCGCAACGTCCCGGCGCGCACGGTTCAGCGCCAACGGCTGGCGCAAATAGGTCTCGACCAGCGCCTCGAACGCATCCGCGGCCGTGAGATCCGTGGCCGCGCCGTTGAGGACATCTTGCAGCGCGGTCAGGACTGCGGCCTGAAAATGTTCGGGCTGTGTGCGGGCCATGCGCTCCAGGTAGGCGGTGCGCGCCTCGCCGGGTAGGCGGCCAAGCGCCGCGGGTTGGGCCGCCGACGATTCCAACACGCTGGCGGCCTGGGCAAGTGGTGTCAGAATTTGGAGCAGGACAAGGAGCACGGCCAATACGAGGTACGGCTTGGGGAAAGGAGTTGAGCCAGTCATCGGGCCTCCTCTCGTCCCTCTGGGACGAAAAACATGCGCACGAACTGTCAGGGCTGCGTGGGTGTCTTCACAAATGAAGACGGCGCGGGCGGGGGAAAGATGCGCGCTGGATCGGCGGAGGCGCCGCCATAATATCTATCAAAGAATTCATAACAATTGACAAAGTCGGCCCCCTGTGGTACGCTGGAAAAGTGGGCTGAACTTTTTTGACCCAATTACCCACCGCTGGTATCATGTGAAGCCTTGTGTCAGGCTGATCCAAAGGAATGGGATCTCGTGCAACCGATTCGACGCCGCATCACGGAAATTCTAAAAGAAAATGGCTCGGCGACGGTCGCTGAGCTGGCGGGCCAACTTGGCATCGCCCAGGTTTCAGTGCGCCATCACCTCGACATCTTGATCGGCGAGGATTTTGTCACTGCGACAGGGGTGCGGCGGCATGATGGCGCGGGCCGGCCCAGCCAGGTGTATACGCTGACCCCCCAGGCGGCCAGCCTCTTCCCGCAGCGGCACGATGCGATCGCCGAAGGGATCCTGGTGGAGCTAAAGGCCGCGTTGCCGGCCGAGCAGGTGCGTGAGTTCTTCCTGCACATGGCGAAAAAGACAGCCAGCGAGGCGCCGGCCGGGCTTCCAGAGCAGGCGGTTGAGGAGCGGCTGGACGAGGTCGCCCAGTTCCTCACCGACAAAGGTTACAGTGCGCGTTGGGAGGCCCGCGATGGGCACTATGAGTTGTACGCCTGCAATTGCCCATACCAGGGGATCGCAGACCGGCATCATGAGCTGTGCCTGATGGATCAAGAGCTGATGCACGCGTTGGTACCAGGCGCAGTGCGCCAAGCGGCCCGCGCGTTGCACGGCGCCACCCATTGCACGTATATCATTGATCTCCAACCCGCAAAACCATAGAGCGTCTATGACTGCCGTTTCTTTGCTTGATAACCCGACCGCGCTGCACGATTCGTTTGGCCGACATCTCCACTACTTGCGGGTGTCGCTGACGGACGCGTGCAACTTGCGCTGTGTCTATTGTATGCCGGAAGATATCGTCTTTCGCCCGCCGGCGACCTTGCTCCAGGATGCGGAAATCCTGACTTTGGTGCGGGTGGGCGCCAGCCTGGGCGTTGACAAGCTGCGCCTGACCGGCGGTGAGCCGACTGTGCGCCGCGGCGTCGTGGACCTGGTGCGCAACCTCAAGGCAATTCCCGGCATCAAGACCGTGGCGATGACGACGAATGGCATCAAGCTGGCCGAATTGGCCCGGCCATTGGCGCAGGCCGGGCTGGGTTCGGTCAACATCAGCGTTGATTCGCTCGACCCGGCGAAATTCCGGCGCATCACCCGCCGCGGCGACCTGGCGGATGTGTGGCGGGGGATCGCCGCGGTGGCCGACGCCGGCCTGACGCCCATCAAGCTCAACTGCGTGGTGACGCGCGGCTTCAACGATGAGGACGTGGTTGAGCTGGCCCGCCTCACGCTGGAGAACCCGTGGGAGGTCCGCTTCATCGAGCTGATGCCCTTTGGCGGCACAGCCGGTTTTCAGCAGAGCCAGGTGGTCTCCTCGGCGGAAACGCGCGCTCGCATCGAAGCGGCTTTGGGGCCGCTGACCGTCGAGCCGGGCCACAACGGCCATGATCCGGCCCGACCGTATCGGCTGCCGGCCGCCCGCGGGATCGTCGGCTTCATCAGCAGCGTCACCGAGCCGTTCTGCGAAGGCTGCACGCGGCTGCGGCTGACCGCAGATGGTAAGCTGCGTCTCTGCCTGCTGCGCGATGATGAGGTAGACTTGATGACACCGCTGCGCGCGGGCGCGGATTTTGCAACGCTGCAACGCATCTTCGCCGACGCCGCCTACCACAAACCGTGGGGGCATCGGCTGGAGCAGCACGAAATCGCCCAATCTCGCGAGATGAGCCAGATTGGGGGCTGAAAACTAAAGCCTTGCCCGGCCAAGCCCGCCGGGCGACACACAACATATTGGAGGCATTTGAGCCATGACAGTCGCAACAATGGAAGAAACCGCCCTGGTCACGCTGACGCAGACGGCGGCTGACAAACTGCTTGCCCTCATGACCGAGAAGGGGATGAGCAACTCGCACGCGCTGCGCGTCTTCGTCAGTGGCGGCGGTTGCAGCGGGATGCAGTACGGCATGACGTTCGAGGACAACCCGCGGCCGGTTGACACGGTGTTCGAACAGCACGGCCTGCGCGTGGTCATTGATCCGCGCAGCCTGCCCTACCTGGAAGGCGCGAACATTGACTACGTGGACAGCCTGATGGGTGGCGGTTTCCATATCGAGAACCCGAATGCCGTTTCGAGCTGTGGCTGCGGCAATTCCTCCCGTTCGAAGGAAGATGGCGGCAACGGCGGCGGGGGTTGCAGTAGTTGTCATTGATGAGGAATAAGTAGACAAGTAGACAAGGGGCAGGTAGACAAGGATGCCGGCAAAGCCCGGCGCAAGAATCCCCTTGTCTACTTGTTTCCCTTTCTCCCCCTTTCCTTCATTACGAGGTAACATATGAGACCCGTCACGCGTGAGGATCTGATCCAGGTCGGCCCGGTGGTCTATCAAGTGCCGCGCGCCTTCCGGCACGATATGCGCGTGCCGGCTCATTTTTACGCCGATGAGGACCTCCTGACGAAGGCCCTCGAAGACCGCTCGCTGGAGCAATTGGTCAACACGGCGACCTTGCCGGGGATCGTCGGCCAGGCGATGGCGATGCCGGACATTCATCAGGGGTATGGGTTCCCCATCGGCGGGGTCGTCGCGACCAAGCTGCCGGATGGGGTGATTTCGCCCGGCGGTGTCGGTTATGATATTAATTGCGGAGTTCGTGCATTAGGGACATATTTAGATGTCGCAGAAATCCGGCCGCACCTTGACAAGCTGGCGGATGCGCTCTATCGCTATCTCCCCAGCGGGGTCGGCGTGAAGGGGCATCTGCATCTCAACAAGGCCGAGCTGGATCAAATCCTGCTGGACGGCAGCCGGTGGGCGCAGCGCGAGGGGTACGCCCGGCCCGAAGACGTGACCCACACCGAGGAAGGCGGCCGGATGGCGGGCGCCGACCCGGCCAAGGTCAGCAAGAACGCCAAAGAGCGGGGCATCGGGCAGGTGGGCACCTTAGGCTCAGGCAACCATTTCGCCGAGATTGACGTCGTCACAGGGATCCATGATGCCGCGGCGGCCGATGCGCTCGGATTGCGCCAGGGGCAGGTGGTCGTCCAGGTGCATTGCGGCAGCCGTGGCCTGGGGCACCAGGTGGCGACCGACTACATCGAGCAATTTCAACGCGCCAGCAACCGCTTCAACATCCAATTGCCCGATCGGCAATTGGTCTGCGCGCCGCTCGATTCGCCGGAGGGCCAGAGCTATCTGGCGGCCATGAATTGCGCCGCCAACTACGCCTGGGCCAACCGGCAGGTGCTCACGCACCAAATCCGTGAAGCCTTCGAGGAAGTGCTGCGCGGGGCCGTGCGCCAACGTGATCTCTTTATGATCTACGATGTGGCGCACAACATGGCGAAGATCGAGACGCACGACGTAGATGGGCACGACACGAAGGTCTGTGTCCATCGCAAGGGCGCCACGCGGGCGTTCGGCCCCGGCCACCCGGAGATCCCGCCGGACTATCGGGCCATCGGGCAGCCGGTGCTCGTGCCGGGCAGCATGGGCACCGCCTCCTACATCCTGGTGGGCACGGCCGAGGCCATGCAGCAGACGTTCGGCTCCTGTTGCCACGGCGCGGGGCGGGTGATGAGCCGCGCCGACGCCAAGCGGAACGTCCGGGGCGAGCAACTGCGCGATGAGCTGGCGGGCGATGGCATCACCATCCGCGCGGGCAGCTTGGCCGGCCTGGCCGAGGAAGCGCCCCAGGCGTACAAAGATGTGGATCGCGTGGTGGCGGTCGTCGAAGCCGCCGGCATCGCCAGGATCGTCGCCCGACTGGAACCGTTGGTGGTCATCAAGGGATAGTCTGAGGCCGTCGCCTTTGATGAAGCCCCAAAAGGCTACGTGATGAAGCTCTCAGATATCGTCGAGCGAATCAGCATAGACCCGCGTAAGCTGACCGAGTATGCACTCAGTCAAGAGGCGCCGTGGGGACGACACAAGGCCATCCTCTTTGAAAAAGCGCTTGGCTTCACTCAGCAAAATTATGCCGACCTGCTGGTTCAAATCGAACAACAGGCATTAGCCGCAGAGGCCATTTTGCACAGCGAGGATCGGTTCGGCATCCGCTATATTGTGGATTTGACAGTAGTAGGTACTGAGGGCCGGCAGGCAGTGATTCGTACTGGCTGGATTGTCCCACATGGCGCACGCGAAGCACGATTGGTGACGCTGTATCTGTGGAGGTGAGACGATGGCCGAGATATTCGATGTGGTTGAATTGCTGAGCGATATTCCTGAACAGGGACTAAACGCCGGGATGCAAGGCACAATCGTGGAGTGCCATGCATCCGACGCCTATGAAGTCGAGTTCGTCAATGAATCAGGCGAGACGTTGGCGCTTCTGGCCCTGATGCCCGAGCAGTTTGCGGTGGTCTGGCGTGCTCGCACCCGCTCGTGGCTGCCCATCCCTGAACAAATCGCCGCAGTGGTGGCTGATCTGCCGGCCGCGGCCGGGTATGAAGTGCTGGATTTCGCGCGCTTTCTGCGCGCTCGGCAGAAACGCCCGTATCGTGACGCGCTGGTCGAAAACTCCGTGCTTGCCCAGAGCGCACAGATGGTGTAAAATCAACGGTTCTGCCCGTCGGGTTCGCCCGATGATTCTCGGAGGTTTCCTTTGCGAGTTGCGTTAATTAATCCAAAATTTCGCTTACCGATTGACACCCGCACCTCTCCGCACCTGGCCCTGGCCTACCTGGGCGCGGTGTCGGAGCGCCGCGGCGACGAGGTGCGCGTCTACGATGCCGACGTGGAAGACCAACCGCTCGTGGAGTTTCTGCGCGAGTTCAAGCCGCACCTGGCGGGCATCACGACCAACACACCGCAGGTCAAGCAGGCATGGCGCACCGCCGCGACCATCAAGCAGGAGTTGGACATTCCCATCGTCCTGGGCGGGCCGCACGTCAGCGTGGTGTCGGAGGAGTTGGATTACGAGTCGCTGCGCCAACCGCAAGTGGACCTGGTCGTCCGCGGCGAGGGGGAAGGCCCATGGATCGAGATCAGCAATCGGGTTGAGGCCTTTTTGCGCGATCAGCCGGCGCCTGCGGCGAGCGCAGCGCTCATGGCCCCCGATCGGGATATCTTTCGCGATGTAAAAAGCACGAGCTACAAGACCAACGACGGCCAACTCCACCGCAACCCGGAAGGCCCGGTGATCGCCGATCTGGATAGCCTGCCGTGGCCGGCCTATCATCTGTTCAAGATGAATCGCTACACCAACTTGCAGCCGGCCACCGACGCCATCCCCGGCGAACGCAGCTTCTCGATCCTGACCAGCCGCGGCTGCCCCTACCGCTGCACCTTCTGTTCGCAGAGCATCATGCCGATCAAGTGGCGCGCCCGCTCGCCCGAAAACGTCATCGCGGAGTGGCGCCATCTGGTCAAAGACCTGGGCGCGCTGGAGATCGGCGTGCTCGACGACAGCGCAAACATCCGCCGCAACCGCCTGATGCAATTGGCCGACGACCTGATCGCCAACAAGCTCAACCATGTGCCCTGGATCTTCGTCAACGGCATCCGTGCCAACCTGGCCGACATGGAGATGCTGACCAAGCTCAAGCAGGCGGGTCTCCGGCGCACGGCGTTCGGCGTCGAGACGGGCGACGAACAGATGATCATCAAGATTGACAAGCACGTGGATCACAATACCATCCGTCAGGCGTTCAAGAATGCCAAGGCGGCGGGCATCGAAACCATCGGCTTTTTCATCATCGGGCTGCCCGGCGACACGCGGGAGACGATGCAAAAGACGATCAACTTCGCCATCGAGCTTGATCCGATGATCGCCAATTTCAGCATGATGACGCCCTATCCTTGCACCATCGTCTACGAACAGGTCAAGCAGGGCGGCCGTTTCTTGATGCA
>CAZYHE010000034.1:0-15614 GCA_964647225.1 uncultured Anaerolineales bacterium | reverse complement strand
CAACTGACGAAATGCCCCGCAAGGCTCTCATTGAGCGTTGGCTCAGACTCGCGGCAGATCTCTTTAGCATAGCCGCACCGCGGATTGAAGATGCAGCCTTTGGGCGGATTCGCTGGGCTGGGCACTTCACCCTGCAAGGGGATACGCGCATACTTGATGTCGGGATCGGCCGGCGGAACGGCAGACAGCAGCGCCTCGGTATAGGGATGCAGGGGATGGTGCAGCAATTCGGACGTGTCCGCCATTTCGACGATCTTACCCACATACATGACCGCGATCCGGTCGGAGACGTGCTCCACCACCGAAAGATCATGCGCGATGAAAAGCAGGGTCAGACCGAGTTCATCCTTCAGGCTTTGCAACAGGTTGAGCACCTGGGCCTGAATCGAGACATCCAGCGCGGAGACCGGCTCGTCGGCGATGATGAGGCGCGGCGATAGCGAAAGCGTGCGCGCCAGGCCGATGCGTTGCCGCTGACCGCCGGAGAACTCGTGCGGATAGCGGTTCATGTAGTTTGGATCGAGGCCCACTTCCTTCATCAGTTTGCTGGCCCGTTCTTCCAACTCCTTGCCCCTGGCAACGCCGTGGATAATCAGCGGCTCGCAGATGATATCTTTGACGGTGAAGCGCGGATTCAACGAACTGAAGGGATCCTGGAAGATCATGCGCATCTCGCGGCGCAGCGGCTTCATCTCCGCCAGGGTGAGCTTCACCACATCAATCCGCTGGCCGTCGGCTTTGCGATACCACACTTCGCCAGCGGTGGGGTCATACAACCGGAGAATCGCGCGGCCGGTCGTCGTCTTGCCGCAACCGCTCTCACCCACCAGCCCCAGGACCTCGCCCTCGCGCAGAAAGAAACTGACGCCATCTACCGCCTTCACATTGCCCACCACACGCTGCAAGATGCCACGGTAGATCGGGAAGTACTGCTTGAGATTGGTGACCTCGAGGATGTAATTTTGATTGTCGTTTGCGCCCATACCCTCGTCCTGTTTGCTGCTCTGCGAATACGTCTGTGCCGCCGGGGCCGCGCGGCAAGCCAGCGACTTGCGTTACACTTTCCCAGCATGAGAAACTGACTCGAAACTACCGCATCCACTCGCCGCAGCGGCATTCACACTCGCCGGCAGCTATCTCACTTTCAGCCGCGGCCTCAGCCTTGATCTCGACCCGCCCTTGCTCCATCAGCACGTCCTCATCCGTCCAACCTTTCTGCTCCATCAGCTTCTGAAAGTTGCGGCGGAAGAAGAGGCGCGCCTCGACGATGGCTCCGCGGCTGCCCACCGGCAGATCGAAGACATATTGGCTGCGGTCGGTACCGAAGGCTGGAATGCGGGTGTCCGCGATGATCTTCACCGGCCGCCAATACGCCGCCGTCCGCGCCTCGCCCGTCCACTCATCTTGCAGGACCTTGGCGTAGGTCTGACCGGGCTGACCGGCGTAGTTGCCGGCCCAGTCTGGCAAGGTCGGCCCGCCGCGTAGCGCCAGCGGACGGCCCTGGGCATCTTTGGCCTCGACCACCAGGATCATGTGACGTTGCGGCGCGTCGGTGGGGATGTGATGCCCCGTCTTGTCATTGGTGATGCGCACATCCACCACGACCCGACCGTCTTCGAGATGGGCCGTTGGCGTCATCGAAACCGAGTTCTGGAGGAACTGCTCATCATACGCGCCGGGCATCTTATGGTTGTGAATCTTATCACCGCCGCGCTTCATGCCGCCCCGTTCCGGGAAGACGATATAATCATAGTCCACCGTCGGCATGTGGCAATCCTGGCACGTCTGCCCCGTCTTGGGATCGCTGTATGGGCTGTCGAGCCACTCGCCATAAGAATTGTAGATGACCACGCCGCCCGTCACGTGTCCCGCGCCGACGACACCGCCGAAGACGCCGTAGTGGCACGGGGCACAGAAGGCGCTTTCACTTTGCAGCGGCAAATAGCTAACCCGCCGCGGGATGTCGTCGAAGGTGCCAAAGAAGAGCTCCAGCCCCTTTTCGGGGCGATAGAGGCGATAACTCAAGATGCCAGGCATGTCAGGCTGGGGCAGCCCGGTCTTCGGATCGAGATACACATCACCGATCTTGTGGCAAAAGTCGCAGGTGATCCCCTCGGCGGCATCTCCGGTCAGCCCCAGCGGGCTAGGCCCCGGTGGGACAATCCCCTGCGACCGCTCGGTCGTCAGATCGGTGTGACAGCCTGTCCAGCCGCAGTTCTGGATATTCGAGATTTTTGACGCCAAAGGCGTATGACACGCCGCGCAATTGCCGGCCCGGTTGGGATAGTCGAGCTTGAAACCCGGGCCGTAATAGGACGCTGAAGGATCGGGCGGCAGGGCATTACCCGAAGTACCGAACTTCGTCAGCGATCCCTGGCGCCCATTTACATCCGTACCGTCATACATGCTCAAGAAACGGGGATTCACCGCGGACTTGCTATGCGCGTCCGCCTCCCATTCGGGATTCTGAGGGTGGCACAGCCCGCAGCTTTTGGAACCCTTCACGCCCTCGAAGGTGAACCATGTGTAGTCAAGGTTATCGCCGGTGAAATGGGGCTTCATCGTGATGCTGAGCGGCTTGCCCGACGTGATCTCCGGCGCATCCGGCCGAAGCGCGACCCACCCAACGAGGTGACCGGGCGCCCAGGCAGTGACCGTGATCGGCGCAGTCACCTGTACATCGCGCAGGGTGAAGGCTCCATCGGCCCCCGTGGTTGTCTTGTTCTCAGTCACCGCCACGCGCACCACCGCGCCCGCCACGGGGCCGCTGGGATTGCCAACGCGGCCGTTGAGCGTCACCCCGGCCTGCGCGTTAACCTGCACCTGCGTCAGGCCCAACGCCAGTAGCGCCAGCGCTGCGACCAGTATCGCACAGCACACCAGCGTCTCAGCCCGTCGTCCTTCGTCTCTCATCTCACATCTCTCATCCATCGCCTAACGTCACATTATTGCATACGGATCGGCCGCATCACGCAGGCCGTCGCCCATGAAGTTGAAACCCAACACAGCCGCAATAATAAAGAAGACCGGGCTCATGATCCAGGGATACATGCCGAGCGTCTGCAGATTCTGCGCATTACGCATCAACAGCCCCCAACTGATCAAAGGTTCCTGGATGCCGATGCCGAGAAAGCTCAGGAACGCCTCGGCCAAGATGATCGCCGGGATCGTCAAGGTCAAGATGACCAACACGTGGCTGAGGGTGTTGGGATACAGGTGCAGAAAAATGATACGTTTGTCGGACGCGCCCATCTCTTTGGCCGCCAGGACGAAATCACTCTGTCGGAAGGAGAGCACCTTGCCGCGCACTTCGCGCTCCAGGGTCGTCCACGAAAGCAAGGCAAAGATGAACGCCATGATGACGAAGATGCTGAACGAGTCCCAGGTGCGCGGGACGATGGCCGCCAGCGCCATCCAGAGCGGCAACTGCGGGAAGCAGTTGACGAACTCCACGAAACGTTGGATCGCCGTATCGGTGCGACCGCCATAATAACCCGACGCGACCCCCAACACCGAGCCGATCGTCACGCTGATCAACGTGCCGAACATCGCCATCGTCAGCGAGATGCGGCCGGCTTCGCACGACTTGCCGAAGAGATCCCGGCCGAACTTGTCCGTCCCCATCAGGTGGATCAACCCGCCCTCAGCTACGCCGAAAAGATGCCGGTCGGTCGGGATCAAGCCGAAGAGTTTATACTCCCAACTCTTGACGAAAACCTGGATTTCGTACATTTTTTCGGTGTTCTCCGCCCAGGTCGGCTCAAAGGTCTTCATGTTGATGGTGACTTCCTCGGCATAGACGAATGGCCGCAGGTGGAATTTGCCGTCCGCATCCACAAAGCGCACGGTCGAAGGCGGAATGAAAGCATCCTGCAGCTTCGCCTCACGGAGCGGATAGGGAGAGAAGAAATCGGCAAACACCGCCATGATGACCAGCGTCAGCACCAGAAGCCCACCGACAATCGCCGCCTTACTTTTACGGAAACGCCGCCAGACAAGCTGGAAATAGCTCTCGTGTTGGCTCGTTTCGAGGAGCGGAGTCGTGTCCGCTTTCTCGTCAAGAAGCGTGGATTCCTGCCGCTGGCGGATGGTATCAGTCGAATCCATAGGGTCTCCCAGTCCAGTTGCTTAGTTGTAGCGGATGCGCGGGTCGAAGAGCGCCAGCGATACATCTGAAATCAGGTTGCCGGCTACGATCATGGCTGCGTAAATGAACAGCAAGCCGCCCGAAATAAAGATGTCTTGACTGACCAGCGATTCGTAGAAGAGCGGGCCGAGGGTCGGAATCCCCAGCACGATGGCAACTTCCATCTCGCCCTGGAACATATAGGGCAGCACCGTGCCCTGGTAGGCGATGATCGGGTGCAGCGCGTTCGGCACAGCGTGTCGCCGGATGACCTTGCCCTCCTCCAGACCTTTCGAGCGGGCGGTGGTGACATATTGCGCCGACAACACATCGAGCAGGTTGCCGCGCATCACGCGCATGTTGCGCGCCACGCCGCCCAGCCCGGCAATGAACACCACCGGCCACACGTGCTGAATGAAATCGCCCACTTTGGCGAGCGACCACGGCTCCAGAGCATACTGCGGCGAAAAGAACGATGTGATATGGTGCTGGTTGAAGACAAACACCATGAGATAGGCGATCACCAGGGCGATCCAGAACCGGGGCACCGAGGCCAACACAAAAGCCAGCACCGAGGCCGCGTTATCCGACAGGCTGTACTTCCGCTGCGCGATATAGATGCCGATGAAGATGCCCACGAAGGTTGAAATGGCGTGCGCCGCGATCGCCAGGATCATTGTGTAGATCAGGCGTTCGCCGATCAGTTCACCGACATCACGGCGGTAGGCGAAGGAATAGCCGAACTTGCCCTCGGTGATGATCCCCTTCATCCAGGTAAGGTATTGGACCGCCTGCGGCTGGTCGAGGCCCAGTTGTACCCGCAGTCGGTCGGCGGCTTCCCTGGCCTGCTGCGGGGTCATGCTGCCCTGGTTGATGAGGAAGGTCTCATACGTGGTCGCGAAGTCACCGGGCGGCAATTGGATGACGACCCACGACACGATGCCCACGCCCAACAGCAAGAAGACCGAAATGACCAGCCGGCGCAGAATGTAGTTTATCATTGACGCCCCTCATCCAGTGGCGCATGCTTCGCGTGAGCGGAGTTATCATGACTTGTTAGCCACTGTGCCGCATAAAGATGACGCAGGCACCCTGCGCGGAGCACCGCAGCCGTTCGCGGTGCGAAGTCGAAGGGGCGGCCATGCTGAGCACCGCCCGTCCTTCGACTCCACTCCGCCGCCCGAACAACTGGGCGGCTCCGTTTCGCTCAGGATGCTCGTAACTCACTTCGAGCACACCTGCAACAGGTAGGGGCGCACGGGTGTGCGCCCCTACCCCATAGGTCACTTGCCGATGGCCTTGTAGATCGCCGATCCCGGATAGGTCGGGACGGTGTTCGGCCGCACCTGCTTCTGCTGCTGGTCGGCCGGCGCCCAGACCTGATCGAGCATGATGGCGTCTTCCGTCCAAGTGTACAAGAAGGCGGGTAGACCCGGGTTGATGTTCTTGAACCGCTTGGTCAGGTTCTCGCCGTAACGGCCGATGAACACGCCGATGCTGTACAGATTCTCGGTGAAGATCTTGTTGTACTGTGACAAGAGCGTCTTGCGCTTGGCCGGATCGGTCTCAACACAGTACTGCTTATTGATCTTGACGAGCTCATCCTCGAACGGCCGGAGTTGCCGCGGGGTACTGCCTTCGCGATGCCAGTTGGGGGATGACTTCGTCACCGGTGCGATTGTGGTGCAGTTGAAGAACGGGAGCGCGTACTCCTGGCCGCCGCGACTGACAACCATGTCCCACTCACCGGAGTTGTCCTGATCGCTCGCCGTCTGGGAGGAAGTCGGCCGCAGGTTGATCTTGATGCCGAGCTTACCCCACTGGCTGACCAACGCCTCGCCGATGTTGACCGTCTCGACAGCGTCCTGGCTGGCCCGCAACGACAGGATCAGATCCTGACCAGACAACGAGCCGGTGGCCCAATTCAGGATGCCGTTGTTGTCGGTATCCTTGAAGCCCAGCTCGGCCAGCAGCGCCTTGGCGGAATCCACATCGTAAGGATAGTACACCGCAGAGGCCTTATCGAACTCCGGCGCGCCGGGGTAGATGCCGCCGGGCCACGCGCGCAGGAACGGGCCGCGCATGATTGCCTGCGTGATGCCATCACGATCCATCCCCTGGCTAAGCGCACGACGGAACTTCACATCGCGGAATAGTTGGCGTACCGCTTTGTCCCGGTCGTCCTTCACGCCCATATCGGCCGACTGATTCACGTCCACCCGATACCCAAGGGTTTCAGGCCCCCAGGTGATCTTGTTGGGCGAGTTCGGCTCGGAGGCCTTCTTCAGCGCCTCGACGAAGACGCTGGGGTTCTCCAGGTTATCCTGGTCGCAGCCGCCCGCCATCACGCACAGCGTGCGACCGGTGCCGCTCGGCCCCTTCTGGTACTGGATCTCATCCAGGTACGGAAGCTGCTGCCCCGTCTCATCCACCGCGTAGAAGTACGGGTTGCGGCGCAGAACCAAGAGCTCGTCCGTCTTGTACTCGGTCGCCGCGAACGGCCCGGTTGTGACCTGCGGCAACTCTTGCGGCCCCGGGAAGTTGGCGAACTTCTTGTAATCCATCTCCTTGTTGTACTTCGGGTGCTTCACCTTCAGGATGTGCGCCGGCATGATGTTGAACCGGCCTTCCGACATGTCATAGAGCGCCGTAGGCGGCTTGGCCACGCCGAAAGTCCACTTGATGGTGTAGTTGTCAACCTTTTCGAGCTTGGCCGGCTGATCGCCGAACTTGAATCGGTCAGCCTGGACGGTGGCGTTGACGTTCTTATCGTTAACGTAGTCTTCCCAGGTAAACATCACATCGTCAGCGGTGAACGGTTGGCCGTCCGACCACTTGACGCCTTCCATCAGCTTCATGGTCAACTGCTTACCGTCGGCCGACCATTCCCAACTCTTCGCCAGTTGTGGCAATGGCTCGGTGTCCACATCGGTGCGGAAGAGCGGCCCCATACGCACCAACGAGTCGTAGTTGCTCGTGTAGGACTCGATGCCGAACCAGCCAGCGGTGGTGCCCGCGGTACGGTTCCAGCCGGCGGTGGGGCAGGCGGAGAAGAAACGGCCCACGTCGCCGTAGACGCCGATGCCGTCAGCCATGCCGGACTTCAGGATGACGCGCGGTTCCTTCGGCAGGCGGTCTTTGATCGCGGGCAGCTTGCCGGCCTTCACCAGGTCGGTGACCCAGGCGGGTTCCTTGTATTCGGGCAACGCCTTGTAGGTCACGATCTCGCTGACCTTCTGGCGCTTCACCGGCTCGGCGCCCACTTCGATCTTGGGCGGATCGGGATACGGGATGGGGGCCTTGAGCGCGGCCGCAGCAGGCGCCGGGGCCTTGGTGGGCTCAGGCGCCTTGGTGGCGGCGGGAGCTGCCGTGGGCGCGGGGGCCTTGGTCGGTTCGGGCGCTTTGGTCGGTTCAGGCGCCTTGGTCGGTTCGGGCGCCTTCGCCGGTTCTTGCTTGGCGGGCGCGGGGGCTGGCGCAGGCGTTGCAGGCGCGCTACACGCCACCAGCATGGATGCGATCACCACCACGGCCACCGCATACATCAATGCATGCTTGAACTTCATTGTTGGATCCTCCTTTGCAGAAAACAAAAATTTAACTTGAATCACACCATCTGACCATTTTACCTGTTACAAACGATCGCATCACCTCCTTCTGCCGTCCCGATGTCGAGTTTGCGACCGAGACATCGGCTCTCAATGCGCCTGGGTGGGCCGGCCATACAACCAGCACGACGCCAAGTGGCCGGACGTCACTTCGCGCAGCACGGGCGCCTGCTCGAGACAGGTCGGCATCACCCGCGGACAACGGGCCGCAAAAGCGCACCCTCGGATTTCCGACATGGGCGAAGGCACCATGCCCACGATCGGTACCAACACCTGCCCGCTCTTCTTGCCGAAGACAGGCACGGAGTTCAACAGTCCCATAGTATAGGGATGCAGCGGATGGTGAAACAACTCCCGCACATCCGCATACTCAACGACCTTGCCCAGGTACATGACACTCACATAATCTGCCAGTTGCGACACTACCCCCAGGTTGTGCGTGATCAAAATGATCGAGGAGTTGAAGTCGGCCTGCAACTGGCGCATCAGATCGAGGATCTGCGCCTGGACAGTCACATCCAGGGCGGTGGTCGGCTCATCAGCGATCAGGATGGAGGGGTTACAGGAGAGCGCCAGGGCGATCATGACGCGCTGGCGCATGCCGCCGCTCATCTGATGCGGATACTCATAAAGCCGCTGCTTCGGGTCGCTGATCTGGACTTTCGTCAACATCTCCAGCGCACGATCCAGCGCTTCCTTCTGACTCACATTCTGATGCAAATGCACCGACTCGGCGATCTGATCGCCGATCCGCTGAAGCGGATTCAGCGACGTCATCGGCTCCTGAAACACCATCGCGATCTCGGCCCCGCGGATGCTGCGCATCTTAGCGCCCTTCGAGTCGAGGGTCGCGATGTCCACCCCTTCGCCTTCTTTGGTGTAGAGGTTGATCTGGCCGTCCACGATCTTGCCGGGCGGCGATTGGATCAGGCGCATGATTGACATGGCGGTGATGCTTTTCCCGCAGCCGCTCTCCCCGACCACGCCCAATGTCCGCTTGCGCTGCAACGATAAATCCACACCATCCACAGCCCGGACGGTGCCCCCTTCGAGGAAAAAGTAGGTCTTGAGGTTGACGATGTCGAGGATCGTCTCGTTGTCTGGGGAGATCGGTACGGTCATGGCGGTGACATCCTCACGGTCAGATGGGCTATGCTGACGTGCGCACGATCAGTTCGACGTCCGTCCAGAGCGGGGCGAACGTCTGATCCGGCTGCGCCAACATCTGGCGCAGCCGATTCATGGCCTGACGGCCCAAGTCGTATTTGTTGACGCGGATCGTCGTCAAGGCGGGCGATACCATATCGGCGAACGGAATATCATCGAAACCCACGATGGCGCAATCTTCGGGGACCCGCCGGCCCAATGTGCGGCACGCCTCGATGGCCCCCAGCGCCAGCAGGTCGTTGTAGGCGAAAATCGCCGTGATCTGCGGATAGCACACCAATAACGCCAGAGCCGATTCGCGGCCGCGGCTCTGGAGAGGCACCCCAGGGATGATCCACTCCTCCACGACCGGCAAGCCGTGCTCGACCAGCGCGTCCCGATAGCCCTGGACGCGTTGCAGGCGCTCGGCTCCAGCGACATGCCCGGCAAGCATCGCGATCGCCGTATGCCCCCGCGCGATAAGATGGCGCACCGCCAGACTGGCGCCCCGGCGCGCTTGCATCATCACCGCGCTCACGCCCGGAAAATCAAACGGCCGATTGACCACCACGGCCGGCTGATGCGGGCCGACCAGGCTCGCCAGGGTCGGCTCGATCTCAAACGATGGGAAGAGGATCATGCCGTCCACGCCGTGATCGAGCAACGACTGGAGGATGCGCACCTCGCTCGGCAACTTACCGTCCGAATTGCACAGAAAGACGTTGTAGCCCAGCAGCTCCGCAGTGTCCAACACGCCGCGGGCCACCTCCGGGAAGAAGGGGTTCGTGATATCGCCCAGCATCAGCCCGATCGTGTCCGTGCGGTGCGTTACCAACGCACGCGCCAGTTTGCTGGGCCGATAGCCCAGCTCGGCAATCGCCACCAGGACGCGCGCCCGCGTAGACTCCGCAAGCTCGCCCTGGTGATTCACCACGCGCGAGACGGTCTTGATCGAAACGCCGGCCTTCTGCGCGACGTCACGCAACTTTGCAGGCAAAACTTCCCCCAAACGGTGGATGCAGCAAATAGACTGACTGAACAAGCTATAAAAGAGGGAGCGCCGTCGCGCTGACAACGCTAACGACAACGTGAACTATAACACGTATCGCCCTGGTTGTCAAGTGGCAATTTTGGCAATCTATGCTATCATGGCAATGGTATGACACGTAACGCAAGCTGATAGCTTGCAGCACATCTGATTTCTCCCGAGGAGCAGACCCATGACATCCAAAGTTCAAGTCGGCATCATCGGCTGCGGCAACATCTTCAACGCCTATGTCAAAGGCTGCCGCGCCTTCCCGATCCTCGATCTGGTGGCTTGCGCCGACATTGACCCCGCACGGGCGGAAGCCAAGGCCGCCGAGCACGGCCTCAAGGCGCTATCGGTGGACGGCCTGCTGGCCGACCCCGACATCCGCATCGTCATCAACCTAACCATCCCGGCGGCGCATGCGGCGGTCAGCCTGGCCGCGATCGCGGCCGGCAAGAACGTCCACACCGAGAAGCCGTTCGCCATCACCCGCGCCGACGGCCAACAAGTGCTGGCCGCGGCGGCCGCCCGCGGGGTGCTGGCCGGCTGTGCGCCCGACACCTTCATGGGCGGCGGGCTGCAAACGTGCCGCAAACTGATTGACGACGGCTGGATCGGCCGGCCGGTCGCGGCCACGGCGTTCATGCTCGGCCACGGCATGGAGGCCTGGCACCCCAACCCGGAATTCTTCTACAAACCCGGCGCCGGCCCAATGTTCGACATGGGGCCATATTACCTCACCGCGCTCGTCAGCCTGCTGGGGCCGGTGGCACGGGTCACCGGTTCGGCGCAGATCAGCTTCCCCGAACGCCTGGTCACCAGCCAGCCGAACTTCGGTCAGCGGATCACCGTCGAGACGCCGACGCATGTGGCCGGCGTGCTGGACTTCGCATCGGGCGCGGTCGGCACGCTCATCACCAGCTTCGACGTGTGGAGCCACAATCTGCCGCGCATCGAAATCTACGGCTCGGAAGGCTCGCTCACCGTGCCCGACCCGAACACCTTCGGCGGTCCCGTGCGCGTGCGCCGCGCCGGCGCGCAGGACTGGTCGGAAATCCCGTTGACGCACGGCTACACCGAAAACATGCGCGGCATCGGCGTCGCCGACATGGCCTACGCGCTGACCTATGGCCGGGCGCACCGCGCCAGCGGCGCCCTCGCCTACCACGTGCTGGATCTGATGCAATCGTTCCTGGACGCCTCAGCCGCCGGCAAGCATCTCGCCATCCAGAGCGCCTGCGCACGCCCGGCCGCGCTGCCAGTGGGATTGCTGGCGGGGCAGTTGGATCAGTGACGACGTATTGCGTAGTGCGTAGTGCGTGTTACGCAGAAATATGGCGTATGGATACGGTCTACGCAATACGTGATACGAAATATGGAATATGGACGGAGTGTGAATCATGGCCCCCAACCTCATCGCCGTTGACCTGGGCGGGACGCAAATTCGCGCCGCGGTCTGCGATGCCGACGGGCAGATCTACAAGCGGGTCGCCCGGCTGACCAAAGCACCCGAAGGCCCGGCGGCCGTGCTGGCGCGCATCAACGAAACGATCGCCGAAGCAGTCGAAGGCGTCAACCTCGACGCAGTCGCCGGCATCGGGATCGGCGCGCCGGGGCCGCTCGATCCCACCTCCGGCACGATCCTGGCCGCGCCCAACCTGCCCGGTTGGGTGAACGTGCCGCTGCGCAACCTGGTCAGCGCGCACTTCGGCAAGCCCACCTTCCTCGGCAACGACGCCAATGTCGCGGGGCTGGCCGAGATGACCTACGGCGCCGCGCGCGGGGTGCGCGACTTGATTTATCTAACCATCAGTACCGGCATCGGCAGCGGCATTGTGGTGGATGGCAGGATGCTGCTGGGCGCGCGCGGCCTCGCCGCGGAAGCCGGCCACACCATCATCAAGCCCGACGGGCCGAAGTGCGGCTGCGGCAACCGGGGCTGTATAGAAACCTTTGCGGCCGGGCCGGCCATCAGCCGCGATGTGGTCGGCCGGCTGAAGGCGGGCAAAGCCAGCAAGATCACCCGGCTGGTCGGCGGCGACCTGGACAAAGTGGATGCCCGCGTGGTCAGCGAGGCGGCCGCGGCGGGCGACAAGCTGGCCGTGAACGCGTTCCGCCGGGCTGGCAAATACCTGGGGCTGGGCATCGTCAACCTGCTGCACCTGTTCAACCCGCGCATGATCGTGCTGGGCGGCAGCGTGACCAAGGCCGGCCCGCTGCTCTTCGACCCAATGTGGGAAGCGATCCGCGCGCGGGCCATGCCCGCCTACCTGGAGGGGCTGTCCATCGTCCCCGCCGCGCTGGGCGACGACGTGGGCCTGCTGGGCGCGCTGGCGCTTGCCGTCACCGAGCTAAAAATCGAACGAACCTGAGACCGGAGCAACCTTCATGCAGATCGCAATCATCGGGCTGCCCAACAGCACCAAAACGACCATCTTCAACGCGCTGACGCGGGGCAACCGCGAGACCAGCGCGTTCAGCACCGGGCAGTTTGAGGTCCACACCGCCACCGTAGACGTGCCCGACGCGCGCATTGACCGGCTGTCGGCCATGTTCAAGCCGCGCAAGACGACCTACGCCAAGGTCACCTACGCCGACATCGCGGGGCTGGCGAAGGGGGTCAGCGAGGGCGGGCTGAGCGGCCCCCTGCTGAACACCATCAGCCAGAGCGACGCGCTGCTCCACGTGGTGCGCGCCTTCGACGACCCGGACGTGCCGCACATCGAGGGCAGCGTCAATCCCCGCCGCGATATCGAGATCATTGACACCGAGCTGCTCTTGTCGGATCTGATCATCGTGGAGCGCCGGGTCGAGCGGCTGGAAGCGGCCCTTAAGAAGGGCGCCGACAAGCAGGTCAAGGCCGCGAACGAAGCCGAACTGGTGCTGATGCATCGGCTGAAGGCTGAGTTGGAAACCGAGCGCCCGCTGCGCGACTTCGACCTGACCGCCGCCGAGGTCAAATCACTGCGCAACTTCGGCCTGCTCACCCTCAAGCCGCTGCTGATCGTGCTGAATGTGGGCGACCAAAGCACCGGCGGCGCGCTGGACAACCTGGCCGACTATCAGCACCAGCACACCTCCATCGCCTGTCTGCAAGGCCGGCTGGAGATGGAGCTGGCGCAGTTGCCGCCGGAAGAGGTCGGCGAGTTCCTGGCCGAATACCACCTCGATGAGTTGGGGCTGAACCGGGTGATCCGCTTCAGCTACGACCTGCTGGGCATCCACAGCTTCTTCACGGTCGGGGAAGACGAAGTGCGGGCGTGGACGATCCCGGTGGGCGCGCCCGCGGTCGAAGCGGCCGGCACGATCCACACCGACCTGGCCCGCGGCTTCATCCGCGCCGAAGTGATCGCCTATGATGACCTGGTGACGGCCGGCAGCCTGCCCGCGGCGCGCCAGCGCGGCCTGCTCCGGCTCGAAGGCAAGGAGTACGTCGTGCAGAACGGGGATGTGCTGAACATCCGGTTCAACGTGTAATCACCATCCGCTGATAATTAACGCGCGAAGCCGCCAGGAATTTCCTGGCGGCTTCGTGTGACATTACGATGTAGCGCAAGTTGCCAACTTGCGCTACATGGCTTTCGTTACGAATCAGCGATTAGGCGGGATGCACAGCTTCTGCCCGACGTAAATCACGTTCGGATTCTTGATCTTGTTGGACGCCACGATCATCGCAACCGTGACATGCTGGCGGGCCGCGATGACAGCCAACGTATCGCCCTTCTTCACCACGTACCAGGTCGCGCAGACCGGCGCGTGGGGCTGGGGTGGGACGACGATGACGCCACAGCACGGCGGCGGCTTCACCGGCGCGTAGGGACAACCCTGCACCTGGATCGCGTCCAGATTGACATCCAACTCGCGATACGTCGTGCCCCACTTCTTCAACCCCTGGACGGCCAGGATGATCGAATCGCTGGGTGCCACGAACTGCGCGGTGTAAGAACCCATCGGGCCGGGCGACGTGCGCACATAGATGGCGTCCCAGGAGACATCGGTCCAGGTCGTAATCGAGGCTTGCGAAGCGCCCGGCATGGCGGGCGTATAGCCCCACTGCACCCGATAGCGGTATTTATCCTCGGTCGGCCGCGCCGATTCCTCGCGCATCTCACCCCACAGCGAGAACTGATAGGTCAGGCCGGGGGTCAGACCCGTCACCATCTGGTAGATACCGGCCACTCGATCTGGATCGGCCAGCGGCATCCCCTTGGTGTTGATCTCGATCAGTTGGCTGTGCGAGCCGTCCTTGATGACCGGCGGCCACATCTCATCGTAGAAGCCGTAGTCGGCGCGGCCACCGTTGGTGTAACCCTGCCAGTAGTTGCCGACCCCATTCGTGAATCCGGCTTCGAAGCTGCCGTTCACCACCAGGTTCGGGCCGGCGCACGCGCCCGGCATCGGCGGCGCGGGCGGCTGAACCACCACCGGCGGGACGACGACCGGCGGTTTAGCGGGCGGCACAACCACCACCGGCGGTTTGGCCGGCGGGATCACCACCACGGGCGGTTTCTGCCCACCGGGCGGCGGCGCGACGGCCGGCCCCCACAGGCTGATGGCGTCTACGTTGAAGTCCACCTCGCGGTAGACGATCCCCCACTTTTTCCACAGGCGAATAAAGAGTGTGATACGATCGCTGGGCGCGACAAAAGTCGTCGCAAAGCTCTGGAGGCCAGAAGGGGACGTGCGGCTGTCAATCTTGTCCCACGGCAATTCGACCCAGTTGGTGACCTTGGTCCAGTCGGTGGCGCCATCGGCAGTGTAGCCCCATTGGACCCGGTAACGGAAGGGATCATCGGCGGGGTTGGGTTTCAGGCCATCCTTCAAAGCCTCGCGCACCAGGCCGCTCGCCTTGAACTGATAGCTGTTACCCTTGACCATGTTAACAGTCTGATAAATACCGGCATAACGGTCAGACTCCGAGGCGGCCGGCTGCATCGTGTTCATTTCGATCAGTTGGCTGTGGCTGCCGTCGGCCCGCACGGGCGCCCACTGATCATCGTAAAAACCGTATGCGACTGCGCCACCGTTGGTGAAGCAGCCCCACCCGTTCCCGACCATGCCGCAGCCGGGAATCTGCGAGAAACCACCCTCGAAATTCCCGTTGAAGAGCACTTCCTGCTGTGTCACTGCCAGACCAGCGGCGCTCCCCAGCATGAGGCTGGCAAACAGCGCCAGCACTGCGGCGAGAGCCACAATGCGCTGCTTGCGTCCTGACATCTTCATAGTGTCCTCCTCATGGATGAGCCCGGGCTGCAAATCATGCAGCGCCCGGAAAATCAACCCTCCTGTTGGTGAACCCCGGCGATTCGTGGCAGTTTGACAGTGGAACTATAACACAGGATGCGCGGGAATGCAATAGGGAAAAACTGCGAATTTGCGGATCAGACCTTTAGGGTCTGCGAGACCCTAAAGGTTCATCTCCGGTCACTGGAAACAGGCCGCAGAGCAGTTTGGTCGGAGCGGTGCGGACGCGCCGCCGGTCACGGGTGCGGCGCATGGGTTCGATTATGTCAGCGCCGCCCACCCGCGGCCGGCCAGGTGACGGGGGGCACCATGGCTTACGCAGTCGTGGCCGTCGCGGGCGCAGTCTGGTGGGCGGTGCGACACGGCATCAGGCCCAGCCCGCCAGGGGCAGACTGACGGGGATGGGCCCCAATGTCATTAAGTTAGCGCAGCGGTTTGTAGGTCAGGGCGAAACGTTTGCGCT
>CAZYHE010000033.1:0-16183 GCA_964647225.1 uncultured Anaerolineales bacterium | reverse complement strand
GGTTCGACTGTGCGGGCGACCTCCTGCCGCGCCTGCTTGAAGCGCCGGCTGAAGCAGGGGCGGCCGCCGGCCTGTGGGGCTATGTCAACGACGGCTATTGGAATCCTTTGGAGACCTTTGCCGCCTTCCAGGAGGCCCAACGCATCTACCTGCATAGCGCGTGGGCGGCGAAGCCCGGCGCGGCCGAAGCGGCGCCTTCGGCGGCGCTCAGGACCGACGCACCGCCTGCGGATGGGCCGCGCGTCCGCTATCCATCTCTGGCTGGCCTCCAGATTTCGCCCGGCATCTGGGCGGGCCGCAACCTGGCGATTCATCCCAGCGTCCGCCTGGCGCCGCCGGTCTATCTCGGCGACAACTGCCAGGTGGGGCCGGAGGTCGAGTTGGGGCCGCTGGCCGTCCTGGGCGCGAATGTGATCGTGGACGATGAAGCCACCGTGTGCGAGAGCGTGGTGCTCGACGATACCTATATCGGCCGGCTGGTCAACGTGTCCGGTCGGGTGGTGGATCGGACGTTGACGATTGACGCCGCGACCGGTGCTTCCACGGTCATCGTAGATCGCTTCCTGTTGGCAGAAACGACACCCGCCAGTGTGAGCGCGGGGCTGGGGCGCGCACGTGACGTTGTGGGCGCGGCGCTCCTGTTGCTCGTGACCGCGCCCGTGACGCTCCTGGCCGGATTGGCGGCTTTGCTCGCTTCGCTGGCGGCAGGTCAGGGTCTGCGTGTGCTGGCGCGGCAGCCGCGCGTGGGCCGGCCGCTCGATGCAGCCGCCGGCGATGAAGCCGCCGCCGCTCCCCGGCAATTCGATATGCTCCACCTGGCAACGCGCCGCGCCGATGGCGGCTTCACTCCCCTGGGGCGCTTCCTGGAGCACTCTGAGCTGGACCGGCTGCCGGCGCTGTGGAACGTGCTGGCGGGAGATCTGCGGCTGGTGGGCGTGCAGCCGCTCACCCAGGAGGAGGTCAGCCAAAGCGTCGAGGATTGGCAACGGGCGCGGCTGGCCTACCCGGCCGGCTTTACGGGCCTGTGGTATGTCCAGGGTTTGCGCGGCGCCGAACCAGACACCACCGCGGTGGCCGATGCCTATTACGTCGCCACGCGCACCTGGCGCGAGGACCTGCGGCTTTTGTGGCAGACGCCGGCCGCGTGGGTGCGGCGGATCAGGGCCAGGGATGCCTGACCGTATCTTAGCTATTGCCAAAAACGCGCCAGTGCGAGTAGAATAGTGTTGGCGTTTGGTCGAGTTGGGCGATTTCTTGTCACAGCCAAGGAGGAAGAAACATGGAATTACGTTCGCGTACGGTCAATACAGTCACCGTTTTGGATTTGTCGGGACGCTTTGACGCGCATACCGCGTCGAACGTCGCTGCCGCGTTGGAAAAGGTCGCCTCGGCTGCCCCAGCCAAGGTGGTGATCAACCTGGGTGACGTCAACTTCATGGACTCAACGGCGTTGGCGACTCTTGTGCAAGGTATGAAACGCTGCCGGCAGGCGGGCGGCGACCTCTGCCTGTGTCGCCTCCAACCACAGGTTCGCATCATTTTTGAGTTGACCCGGCTGGATAAGGCTTTCGATATCTATCCAAGTGAAGCCGAAGCTCTGACATGAGGCGCACTGTCCGCATAGAATGATGGGTTCTGCGTTAAGGATCTGAGTAGGGAAAATGCAAGATTTTGTTCTGGCGGCATTGAAGCCGCGACTCACGATTTTTGCTGAAGCCTGGCTGGCGGCTGGGGCGACCGGGTATGGCATTTGGGAGGATGGCCGGCTGCTCGCGCAATGGCCGGTTGGCCCAAGTGAACCGTACGATGGCCGGTCCGCCGTGACGATGCCGATTCACACCAACAGCGCGACTTCACTGGAATTGTGCGTCACCGGCACCCGGGACACGGCAGCGCAAGGCCGCCTGAAGGGCGAAGCCGCCCTGATCGCTGATCTCATCCATCTCGAAGGCGAGCTGGATGAGATGACGACACGGCTGATTGAGACCCAGGATCAACTCCTGGCGCTCTATGATTTGACTCATGCTGCCCGTAGCCATCTGAGCATGCAAGATGCGTTGAACTCTTTGGCGTGGGAGTCGTCACGCTTGCTGCGGACCGATAGCGCCTTTGCAATTGTGCGCATGCCCGATGGGGCGCCGATCATAGCCCAGCAACCAGTCCCCTATCTGAGCAACGCGCAGGCCGGCGCGCTTTTCCACCGGGTCCAAGCAGGTCAGCAGGACTTGCTGACGAGTCTGTCGCTTGAGAACACAGATGACGCGGTGGCGTCTGCCCAAGCCAGCTTATTCATCATGCCGATTCTGGTGCGCAGCCAGGTGATGGCGGCGTTGGGGTTGCTGAACAAGACCGGCAAACCCTTTACGTCGCCCGACATGAAGCTCGCGCGCGCGATTGCAGAGCAAGGTGGGGCGCAGATCGAAAACGCCCTGCTGCTCCAGGAGACACTCGCACAAGCGCGTGTGCAAACCGAGATGGAGCTTGCCCAGCGCGTTCAGCTTCGGCTGCTGCCGCAAAGGTTGCCGCGCGTGCCAGGGCTTGAGCTTGCCGCACGTTCGCGGCCGGCGCTCCAGGTCGGTGGGGATTTTTATGATTTCATCGGCGGCGCCGGACGGCCGTTGACATTTGCCGTGGGTGATGTTTCGGGCAAGGGGATGGGCGCGGCCCTGGTGATGTCAATGATGCACACCGCGCTTCATGGGATCAGCCGGTTGGCGTCCCTTACCCCGGCCGCAATTGCCGAACAGGCGAACGAGCAGCTTTACGATGATTTCACGGAAGTCGGCGCGTTCGCGACCATGTTCGTGGGACAGTATGACAGCGCCGCGCGCCTGCTGAATTATGCCAATGCAGGCCACTCCCCGGTGATCTACTGCCCGGAGGGCGGCTCGGCTCGGTTGCTCGGCGCGGATGGCACCCCGATCGGCGTGTTGCCGATCAGCCTGTGCCGGGATCAAGGCTTGCTGTTTCGGCCCGGCGACCTCTTGATTGCTGCGACCGATGGTTTCAGCGAGGCGCAGAACATAACCGGGGAGATGTTCGGCTACGAACGGTTGCTGCAGTTGACTGAGTCGTTAGTAGCGCTCTCTGCGCCGGAGGTTCTCAACGCCCTGTTTGCCGCGGTGGAGACCTTCTCAGCCGGCCACCCACAGGATGATGATCAGACCGTGGTTGTCTTGAAAGGAGTTTCGGCATAGTTGGGTGTTCATATCGAGTGTTTGGAGGAGCCGTGACCACGATCCTAGTCGTAGATGATGATCCTGTTGCTCAGCGCGTCCTCGGCGCGCAATTGCGCAAGGCCGGTTACATACCCGCAGCCGCCAGGAGCGGACAAGAGGCTCTGCGAAATCTGGCTCAGATACCTTGCGATTTGGCGATTCTTGACATCGGCCTGCCGGACATGGACGGCTTGAGCTTCCTGCGGATTTTGCGCGCGGATGCAGACCACAAAACCATGCCCGTCATTGTGCTTACGGCCAGTGGTCGGGATGATTCCTACACTGAGGCCAAAGCGGCTGGGGCGAATGGCTTTCTCCGCAAACCGGCCAGCTCGAACGAGTTGATTGAGACCGTCAGTCAATTGCTAAGGCCCGCATGATGGCGACACATGCCCCAGAAGCAACCAATGGTGGGTGGCGTCGTGTCCTGACTGCCCAGTTGGGCAGCCCAGATCGCGCGTTGCAGGCCGCGCTCGATGACGCCACCTGGGCCAGTCTGCGCTCGACTGCATTTGGCCTCGGTCTCCTCTTCGGCCTGGCCGGGTTATTGATGCCCTTGCGGTTCGCGCACTATGCAGAGCTGCCCCTGGTGGTTCTTGACCCGATAGCGGCGGTCGTGCTACTGATCACCGCTTACGCACTGGGCCGCGTCCGCCCGCGCCCTGATGCCGCGCCGGCCATTGGCGCCGCCATGATGATCTTCGTCGCGAGCAACATCCTCTTTCAGATGTCGTTCACCCGCAACTTACAGTGGACGATGATGATCATGCTGATCCTCGTCGGCGCGGCAGCCATCATCCTCGCCGCGCGTTGGCTGCTTCTGGTATTTGCCGCCACTTGGCTCGGCTGGCTGATGATCGTCCTGGGGGTGTTCCCGCCGGGCGCAAATTGGGCGACCTATGTTTTCTCCATGTGGGTCGGCACCCTGATCGGCTGTCTGATCTATTTTCAGCGCATCGCGAGTATCCGCCATACTGAAAGTGCGCGGGCCGATGCGCAGTACTCTGCGCGAGAGATGCGCGACAGCAAGGAGCGGCTTAATAGCATCCTCGATGGCATAGATAACCTCCTGTGGTCCGTTTCTCTGCCCGATCGTGACCTGGTCTATATGAACCCCGCGGCCTACAAGGCATTTGGGCGGAACTCCGAGGAGTTCCGGCGGAATCCGGGGTTATGGGCCGAGGTCTTTCCGGCCGAGGATCGCGCTAACCTGGAGCGCCAATATGCCGATGCGCTGGCAAATCGCGCGCCGACGGAAGCCGAGATCCGCCTGCTGCGCCCGGATGGGGCCGCGCGTTGGCTGCACACCCGTATGCGTGTCAACTGCGAAGACGGACGTCCGGCGCGCTTCGATGTCATTGCCACCGACATCACCGAACGCCGGCAGGCAGAGGCCACGAATCGGCGTCTGGTGGCGGCGATGCAAGCGGCCGACGCAGCCATCTACATCTACGGTGCCGATGGCAGAATCCAAGACGTGAATCCCGCTTTTGAGCGCCTGACTGGATATAGCCAGGCCGAAGCCGTTGGGCAGACACCGGGGGGGCTTCTGGCGAGCGGTTTGGATCGCGAGTCGGTTTTCAATGAGGTGACCGCAACTCTGGGCCGCGGTGAGGTATGGCGGGGGCGCTTCACCAACCGGCGCCGCGACGGCTCACTCTATCATGCGGAAGCCGCCCTGGCGCCGATTCGGGACGCTGAAGGAAAGACGACCGCCTTTGTTGGGGCGCAGAGTGATGTAACCGAGAAGGTGCGTGCCCAAGATGAGTTGCGCGCCCGGTCATCGCGCCTATCAGCCCTGATCGAGAACTTGCAGGCTGGCGTGCTGATGGAGGATGAGGGGCGGCGCGTCATGCACGTCAACCGCTCGCTCTGCGAAATGTTCGGCCTGCCTCAATCGCCGGAAGATCTGGTCGGGGCAGATGTGGGGCAACTCATCGGCCGGTTGATGCAGGTGTACTTCAGCGACGCGGAACGGCTGCAGGCTGAGAATGAAACGCTGGCCCAACGGCGTCTGCCGGTGACGGGCCGCGAAGTCCAGTTTCTCGATGGCCGCATTCTTGAGCAGGACTACGTCCCGATTTTCGTGGGGGATGTGTATCGCGGCCAGTTGTGGTTGTACCGGGATGTCACCGCGCACAAACGCGCTGCCCACGAACTGAACAAATCGGCAGCGCAACTGCGCGCTTTGTACGAGATGTCGCTGGAAATCAATGCTCAGCACGACGTTCCGACTCTCCTCAATGCGATTATCCGCCGCGCGGCCGGGTTACTCAACGCGCGTATGGGTGGACTCTATCTGGTTCAGCCGGATGCAGAATCCCTGAAGCTGGTCGTGGCTCACAACTTGCCGGGCGCTTACACCGGCACGATACTCAAGTTCGGCGAGGGGGTCTCTGGCCGGGTGGCCCAAACCGGCGAGCCGTTGATGGTGAGTGACTATCAGGCGTGGCTGGAGCAGGCACAGGTCTATGCCGGCAGCGGCTTCCGCCGCGTCTTGGGTGTGCCTCTGAAAGTCGGTGATCGTGTCATCGGCGTGATCAACATCACCGATGACGAAAAGACCGGGCCTTTCACCGAGGCTGAGATCCGACTGGTCAGCCTCTTCGCAGATCAGGCTGTGATTGCGATGGAGAACGCCCGTCTTCTGGAGCAAGTTCAGCGGGAGCTTACCGAACGCGCCCGCGTCGAGGACGCGTTACGCTACCGGGTCGCCTTCGAGGAGCTGGTGACCGATCTCTCCACCCGCTTCATTGCCCTGGCGCCTGCCGAGGTGGACGGCGCCGTCAATCAAGGTCTGACCGCCATCGGCAGCTTTTGTGGGGTAGATCGCGCCTATATCTTCCTGTTCACCGCCGCCGGCGTCACCATGGACAACACCCATGAGTGGTGCGCGGCCGGGATCGAGCCGCAGATGGCCAACTTGCAGGACATCCCCTGCGATATCTTGCCGTGGTGGATGGACAAGCTGCGCCGATTCGAAGACATTCATATTCCCCTCGTCTCGGCGCTGCCGCCGGAGGCCAGCGCGGAACGGGAGATCCTGGAGCCACAGGGGGTCCAGTCACTGGTGGTCGTACCGATAACGGTCGGCCGGGACCTGGTCGGGTTCCTCGGTTTCGACTCAGTGCGCACCGTGAAGAACTGGGTCGAGGATGACATTGCGTTGCTCAGGATTCTCGGCGAAATCATCGGCAACGCGCTGGAACGCAAACGCGCCGAGGAGGCGCAGCGCAAGAGCGCGCAAGTTTACCGGGCGCTGTTTGACCGCACCAGCGACGCCGTCTTCATCCTTGACTTGCAGGGACACCACCTGGCTGTCAACCAGCGCGCCTCGGAGTTGCTGGGCTACGCGCCAGATGCGATGCTCGGCCTGTCGTTTTACGATATTGTCGTGTCAGACGAGCACGATGAGTCCGCCGGTAAGATGGACGCCTTGCTGGCAGGTGAACAGTTACCGGTATATGAGCGCACTTTCCTCCGTAAGGACGGCTCTACCCTGCGCGTTGAGATCAACGCAGCCCTGGTGCGTCATGCAGACGGCACGCCGCTGCATATCCAGAGTATTGCGCGTGACATAACGGTGCGCAAAGAGGCCGAGGAGGCGTTGCGGCAGAGCGAAGAGTCCATCCGGGCGCTCTACCACGTCGCGGCGTCTCAGGATTTGACCTTTGCCGAGAAAGTGCAGGCGTTGCTGGTCATGGGCAGCCGGCGTTTCGGCCTCACCATCGGCCTGCTCTCTCGCATCGAGGGCGAACGCTACCAGGTGCTCGAGGCGATCACACCGGATGGCGCAATCCGGCCGGGTGACGTCTTCGACTTGGGACAGACCTACTGCCGAGAAGTTCTACGCACAGGCGACCCGATTGGCTTCGAGCACGCCGGCGCTTCCGTCTGGGCCGGCCATCCCTGTTACGCAGCGTCGCACCTGGAAGCGTACTTGGGGACGCCGGTCATGGTGCGGGGCCGGCTTTACGGCACGCTCAGCTTTTCCAGCCCGGCCCCGCGGCCGCAGCCTTTTAGATCTTCGGATAAGGAGTTCCTGCGGCTGATGGCCCAGTGGATTGGCGGGGAGATTGAGCGTGACCAGGTTCAGGCCGAGCTACGGTCCAGAACCTCGCGCCTGACCACCCTGGTGGAAAATTTGCAGGGCGCCGTCCTTGTCGAGGATGAAGCGCGACATATTGCCAATGTCAATCAGGCCTTCTGCCAGATGTTCGATATTCCCGTGCCTACATCTGCGCTCATCGGTCGCGACTGTTCCGATCTGGCGGCGGAGGCTAAGTACCTGTTTGCCGATCCGAATGCCTTCGTTCAGCGCATTGATGAGATCACGCGCTGGCGCGAACCGGTCGTTTCCGAAGAACTGCTGATGGCCGATGGGCAGGCGTTCGAGCGCGATTATGTCCCCATCTTCGAGGGTGGGGTATATCGCGGGCACTTGTGGCATTATCGCAATATCACCGAGCGCAAGCAAGGTGAGCATGCGCTGGCCGAGGCGCGCGACCAGGCGCTGCAGGCGTCGCGACTGAAGTCGGAATTCCTGGCGATGATGAGCCACGAACTGCGCACCCCCTTGAACGCGATCATCGGCATGACCGGACTGTTGTTGGATACCGACCTGACCGTGCATCAGCGCGACTACGCTGAAACCTGCCGCCGCAGCAGCGAGACCTTGCTCGCCCTCATCAACGACATCCTGGATTTCTCAAAGATCGAGGCCAACAAGCTCGAGTTGGAAGAGCAGCCGTTTGTCCTGCAAGACTGCGTGGAAAATGCCTGCGATCTCGTGTTGTCTACCGCCACCGAGAAAGGGCTGGCGCTGACCTATGAGATCGCGCCGGACACGCCACATGCGCTGGTTGGTGACGTTGCGCGCCTCCAGCAAATGTTGGTCAACCTGTTGAGTAACGCGGTCAAGTTTACCGAGCATGGGCGGGTCGCGCTATCTGTGGCGGTGTCCTCGTCAACCGGGGATCGGCGAGAACTGCACTTTACCGTGGTAGATACCGGGATCGGCATGACGCCTGAACAAATGACGCGGCTCTTCGCGCCATTCTCCCAGGGTGATGCGTCCATGAGCCGGCGGTATGGCGGCACGGGGCTGGGGTTAAGCATCGTCCGGCGGCTGGTGCAGATGATGGGGGGCCGGGTGTGGGGCGAGAGCGAAGTCGGACGCGGCTCGGCGTTTCATTTCACCGTGCAGCTCAAGATCGCGGCCGAGCAGCCCGGCAGCCGGCCGGCGGAGGCCGAGATCGCAACCAAACAATTGCTGATCGTGGCCGACAGTCCGGCGGATCGGAGGAGCATCCTGCGCTGGACAGAGTCGTGGGGCGCACGGGTCAGCGTCGCGGCCACGGTAGATGAAGCGCTGGCGAGCCTGGCGGCTGGCGCATCGTTCGACGCGGTCATCCTCGATGTCGCGCTTTCGTCGCGCGAGGGGGCGGCGCTGGCCGCTGCATTGCGCAGCCAACAACTGGCCCAACCGGTCTTGTTGCTCGTTGCAGATCCGCACGCCCCAGCCCTCAGTCAGGAGTGGTATCAGCAATTGCCGGCCGCGCGATCCCTGACCAAGCCGCTCAGGGTATCCCAGTTGCACGATACGCTGGCCGATGCATTCAGCCACGTGCCGCACACGATGAATGGCCGCCGCACCCGGCCGCCGATCCAGCATGATCTCGGGGCAACGCATCCCCTGCGCATCCTGTTGGCGGAAGATAGCGCCGTGAACCAGAAAGTCGCCCTGTATCTTTTGGATCGCATGGGGTATCGCGCCGATGTGGCCGGCAACGGACGCGAGGCGTTGGCCGCGTTGCAGCGCCAGCCCTACGATGTGGTGTTGATGGATATCCAGATGCCGGAGATGGATGGTATCGAAGCCGCCGCCCAGATCCGAGATCACCACCCGGCCGCGACGCGGCCACGGATCATTGCGATGACCGCCCACGCGCTGCGTGGCGACCGCGAGCGGTTCCTGGCCGCCGGCATGGATGATTACGTCGCCAAACCGGTGCGCGCACACGAGCTGGCGACCGTCTTGGCCGCGTGCGCGCCGCTCATCTCATTGGCTGAGACACGCGCGGCGGCAGAGCGCGGCCCGGCCCTCGATCCGGCGGCCGTGGTCGAGCTACAAGAGTTGCTTGATTGCGGGCCGGCGCAGGCGATCGCTGAGATCGGCGCGATTCTGCTCGACTATGCTTCGACACAACTGGCCGAGATGCGGCAAGCTCTGGCGCGTCAGGATGCCGGCGAGATCGCCCGCGGCGCCCATGCGCTCAAGTCCAGCAGCGGCAGCGCGGCCGCGCGATTCATGGCGCAACTTTGCGGTGAACTGGAGCAACTGGGCCGGGCCGGCGAACTGGCGGGCGCCGCAGCGAAGTTGGCGGAGGTGGAAGCCGAATTTGCGCGCGTCGAGACCGCGATCAAAGCCGCCATCGCCGAGGTTGCCGGTGCGGACGCGTTGTAGTCGGGAGTAGAGACGGTCGTTGTAGGCGCACGAGCGACTAAAGTCGCCACTACGAACCGATTATTTGCGCTTTGACGAACTACTATGATGATTGGCGACGTATACAGCCTTTGTACAGGAGATGATTTGCTATGCCCCCTCGTATCCGTTTGATCGCAACCGTGGCCCCTGACGGAGAAAGCATCCGCTTCGAGGCGCGCTTTGCGGCCCCGAACGCCGGCGATCTGGAACTGTGCGCGCCGGCCGTCCTGGAGACTGGCGACGGTGAAAGCATCGCGCTGGGCGTGCTCTGCTCGCCGACCCCGTACACCTGGCGCACGCAGGCGCGCGTCTTCCTGGCCGAGCATCGCTATCGCGATTCTGGCCCGCACACCGCCGCCCTCCGCTGGGCAGGAGCGACGGTCGAGGCCGCGGCGCCCGCCCAGGCCGGTCTGCGCGCGCTGGCCGATGCCGCGCCCGCGGTGACACTGTTCGCGGTGAACGCCGTGCCCGACGAGCCGAACCGCCGGCGGATCAAGCTCCAGGTCGCCGGCCTGGCCGCCACGGCGCGCGTCCGGCTCGATGGCGGCATCGGCCAGGTGGAATGGCTTTCAGGGACCGACAGCCCCGACCCGAGCAGTGAGTGGCTGTTCGACTATCCCAAGCCGGGCCGCTACACGGTTGCCGTGGATCTGATTGACGGCGAGGGCTTCTGGCTGGACGCGTTGTCCGAGACCCCCATCGAGATCGTCCCGCCGCCCGACGCGGCCTACCCTGGCCTGGCGCGGCCCACGGCGCGGGCGGTCGCGGCCGAAGAATCAGCCATCGCCGCACAGGAAGCGACTACTGACCGGCCCTGGCTGCCCTATCGCAACTACCGGCCAACCTGGGGCTGGACTTACCTCTACACGCAGCCGGGCGGCAGCGTTATCTCGCGCACGGCCTGGGCTGGCACCTACCTGACCGCCCGCGCCGAAACGATGGTTGGCGGGGAGCGGTGGTTCCGCACGGCCGCGGGCGATTGGGTGGCTGCCAGCAACGTGACGTTGATGGAGCCGTCGGAGTTGCGCGGGGTGGAGCTGGGGGGCGGGACGCCGCCTCCGCCGCCCCCGCCTCCGCCGCCACCCCCACCGCCGGCCACACGCCGCGGCGTCGTCACCGCCGACGTGCTGAACGTCCGCGCCCAGCCCGGCGCGCGGAGCGACAACCCGCCGATTGACCGGTTGACTGCCGGGACCGAGGTCGGCATCTATGAAGAAACGACTTATGGCGACGCCATCTGGTATCGGATCGGCGTGGGGCGCTGGGTGCATGGCGGGTGGGTGCGGCTGATCGAGACGCCGCCCGCGCCACCGCCGGAGCCAGAACCCGACCCGGAGCCTCCGCCACCCCCGCCCCCCGTCACGACCCGCCGCGGCGTGGTGACGGCCGACGCGCTCAATGTGCGCAGCCAGCCGGGCGTGCGCGCCGATAACCCGCCGGTCGCGGTGCTCTACAACGGCGCCGAAGTTACGATCTATGAAGAGACGACGGTCGGCGGCGCCCTCTGGTATCGGATCGGTGAGAACCGTTGGGTACACAGCGGTTGGGTGCGCATCACGGCCACTGCGACGCGCAGCCTGGCCGCGGCGACCGTCGAGAGCACGCTCAGCCTGCCCATCGGCTGGATCGTCGCGGAGGCGGTGAATGTGCGCGCTCGCCCCGGCGTGGCTGATGACAACCCGCCGCTCTATCAGGTGCGCCACAACCAGGCCGTGCCGGTGTTGGAAGAGGCGGCGGTCGGCGGCGGTCGTTGGTATCGCATCGGCCCGAACCAGTGGGTGGAGGCGAGTTGGGTGGGCGTCGCCCGGCCGAAGGCCCGGCCCGCGTCCATCGGCGCGACCGAGCGGTGGGTGGCGGTCAACCTGAGCGAGCAGACGGCCGTCGCCTATGAAGGGGATCGGCCGGTATACGCCGCGCTCGTCGCGACCGGCCTGCCGGGCACGCCGACCGTCCAGGGCATCTTCCGCACCTGGGCGCGGCTGGCGACGGGCGTGATGGCCGGCCCCGGCTATTACATCGAGGATGTGACCTGGACGTGCTACTTCTATTCCGGCTACGGGCTGCACACGGCGTACTGGCACGACGCGTTCGGCCGGCCGCGCAGCCACGGCTGCGTCAACTTCAGCCCGTATGACGCCTGGTGGATCTTCCAGTGGAGCGCGGCCGGCGGGTCGAACAGCCCGGCGGTGTATGTATATTGGAGTTAACACATGATGACCCATCGTGAACGTATCCTCGCCGTGCTTGACCGCCGGCCGCCCGATATCATCCCGTGGTCGCCGCGGCTGCAATTGTGGTACAACGCCCGCGTGGCCGAGGGCAACCTGCCCGCCCGCTACCGGGGCCTGACGCTGCGCCAGGTCGAGCAGGCGATGGGCGTGGCGACGCCCGCCCGCGAGGGCCGCGTCTTCCGCACCCGTTACACCGGGCTGGAGATCAAGCGGACGGAGAAAGGCGGCGAGATCCTCACCGAGTTCATCACGCCGGTGGGGACGATCTCGCAGCTCGATATCAAGACCGACACCCTGGAGGGCTACGCCGACAGCGGTCTGCCGAAGGAGCACCCCATCAAGCGCGTCGCGGACTACGCGGTGATGGAGTACATCACCGAACACACCACCTTCGATCCCGCCTACGACGAGTACCTGGCCTATGAACGGGAGATCGGTGACGACGGCTACCCGATGGTGAGCGTCGGCGATTGTCCGTTCCACCACTTCCTGCTCCGGCTGTCGGGCTACGACACCGCGTACTACGAGCTGGCCGACCATCTGCCCCAGGTCGAGCACCTGATCAAAGTGATGGAGCAGGTGGAGATGGAACGGATGTGGCCGGTGGTGCTGGACTCGCCCGCCCGGTTGCTCCTGCACGGCATCCACTTCGACACGCAGATGACCCCGCCGAAGCTGTTCGAGCGGTACATCACGCCATATTACCAGCAGATCACCCCGCGGCTGCACGCCCGCGGCAAAGTGTTGACCTATCACGCCGACGACGACTCGAAGTTGATCCTGAACCAGGTGCGCGACGCGGGCTTCGACATGGCCGAATGCTTCGCCACCGCGCCCCTCGTCTCGGTCACGCTGGAAGAAGCGCGCCAGGTGTGGGGCAACGACGTGATCATCTTCGGCGGCGTCCCCTCGATCATCCTGGAAGAGCAGGTGATGGGCGACGCCGAGTTCGAGGCGTACATGCGGGATCTTTTCCGCGTGGTCGCGCCCGGCGACGCGCTCATCCTCGGCGTCTCCGATAACGTGATGCCGCGGGCGAAGATCGAGCGCATCGAGCGGATCACGGAGATGGTGCAGGAGTTCGGGCAGTATCCCATTCAGCAGAATGCTAGATGATGTGAGCCATCCGTAGTAACGACTTCAGTCGTTTTCGTGCGGACGAACGACTGAAGTCGCTACTACCTTTGATTTTTCGAGCAATCCAGGGCAGATCACAAGGCGTTCGCCACGTCTGCGACGAAGGTCGAGAGGAGGAGCGCACATGAACGAAGCGGCATTTGTTCGTTTACTCCAGCGACGGGAAAGCGAGACGCTGGACTTCAAGCGCGAACTGCCTGGCTCATCTGACCTGGCCGTGCTCATCAGCGCGTTCTACAATACTCGCGGCGGCACGATCGTCGTCGGTGTGGACGACCAACGGCAGCCGGTAGGCGTTGGCCGGCCGCAGGGGGTCGAGGCGGGCATCATCAACATCCTCCGCGATCGCCTGGACTTGGATGCTCTGCCGGTTATCGAGATCGTGGCCTATCAGGGCAACGAGTTCGTGGTGGTCACGTGCCCAAAAGGAGGCCGGCGACCCTACTTCGTGCGCGGTGAGCTGCGGCCCAATATCCGCGTTGGTTCGACCAATCGCCCGGCTACGGCGGAGGAAATCCGGCGCTTGTACTTGGAGGGCGGCGAAGTTCGCTACGAGACGTTGCCCAATCCCGCCGTGGCCTGGTCTGACCTGTCGCCCACGCTGATCGCCCGCTACATTCAGCGGCGCGAGGCGCTGAGTCATACATCGCTCCTCTTGAACCACGAGGAATTGCTGCAAAACCTGGGATGCGTTGTCGAAGCAGATGGCCGGCTTATCTCCACGCACGCGGGTGTACTGCTCTTCAGCGTCGAACCTCAGCGCTGGTTGCCCCAAAGCGAGATTATCTGCGTGCGCTTTCAAGGTCGCGACGTGCTCACCTATCTGGACCGCCTGGACTTGCGCGGGCCGTTGCCGGAGATGGTGTTGGAAGCCGAGCGTTTCGTCTATCGCAACACGCGCACCGGTCATCGCGTGGTCGGCTTCGAGGGAATTGACTATTCGGAGTACCCGCGCGAGGCCATTCGAGAGGTCTTGATGAACGCGGTCATCCATCGAGACTACAGCCTGTCTGGACAGAGCATCCGTGTTTTCATCTTCGACGACCGTATCGAGGTCCACAGTCCAGGGGTGTTGCTCCCGGAGATCACCCTGGATGAAATCCGGCAGCTCAAGAGCCGCTCAGTGTTGCGCAATCGGATCATCGTAGAGGTCTTTCGGGACTTGGGCGGATTCATCGAGAAACTGGGAACGGGTATCCGTCGTATGACGGCGGTTATGGAGCAGCACGGTTTACCCCGGCCGCAGTTCGAGGAGTTGAGCGGAGAGTTTGTGGCGACATTGATTGGGCCGGGGGAGAAGTTCATGCAAGAAGTAACGCCGGGATGGATGCAAGGGCTGAATGAGCGACAGATCAAGGCGATGGGCTACGTTGCCAAAGAAGGGAAGATCACGAATCGGAAGTATCAGGAGTTCTTCGATATCAGTCGGACCACAGCCAAGAGAGAGTTACGAGCATTGGTGACGCGAGGCTTACTGCAACAACAGGGGATAGGGCGTTCTGTAGGTTACGTGCTGGGTGAAGTACTAGACGTTCGCAATGGACGATAAACGGTCATTTGCGGCCCATTCTTTGGCCCATTTGTGACCCATTCTCGGCCCAATTCCTGAATCATTACGGATGTTGATTAAGTCACATCTACTGCCGACTAAGTCATATTCACGGTTGATAAAACTATTCTATGTGTTGATTGAACCATATCACTATTTGATAAAACTATATCGTTTATAGGAAATGTTTTCGTGTGTGTTGATAAGATTATATCTCAGACCGATAAAACCATCCGGCGTACAGATTAAACTCCCCTGCGCGTTGACTTAATCACTCTTGATTTTTTTAAGAATCTATGTATAATTTAGCCATCTGATCCAACCAAACCTGCCGGGTCTCGCCACCTGGCGGGTCCACCCGCTCACGATGAGGAGGTTTGTCATGGCCAGGCTCTATCCCCAGGATGTTCTCGAACAGGCCGGCGTGGTCCTGGAAGCGTGGAAGAAGATCGAAGCGGCGCCGGCGCTTGGCGATCTGACGGCCACCACCTTTGCGGCCCATGTGGAACAGGCCCAAACCATCCAGGCTGGCCTGGATGCGGTGGAGGCTCAACTGACCGATCTGCGTAACCGGCGCGATGCGACCCTTGCCACCATCTGGGATGACGTTAAGCGCGTGCGCGCCGGCATGAAGGCCATCTACGGCGACGATTCATCGCAATACGAGATGGTCGGCGGCACCCGCAAGAGCGAGCGCAAGAAGCCGGCGCGGCCGGCCGCCGGCGCATAGTCCGGCAGAAGTGGAGGCTGTGACGTGGAAGAGATGTGGATGTCTGGTTTTGACCGGATCACCTTTGACCCGAACATGATGGGCGGGCGGGCTTGTATTCGCGGGATGCGGGTCACAGTATCGCTGATCCTGAACCTGGCGGCGAACGGGATGGGCGAACGGGAGATCCTTGCCGATTATCCCTATTTGGAACCAGAGGATATTCATCAAGCCCTTGCCTATGCTGCCTGGCTGGCCGGCGAGTCGGTCTATATTCCGGAGTTGGTGGCTGCATGAAATTCCTCGCCGATATGGGCGTCTCGCCCCGCTCGGTTGCTTTCTTGCGCAGCCTGGGCCATGACGCGATTCACTTGCACGATGAACGCCTTGACCGCCTATCGGACGCGGATATCTTATCCAAAGCCCTGAATGAAAGCCGTATCGTGCTCACGCATGATCTGGACTTTGGCGAATTGATGGCTGCCAGCCAGGCGCATCTTCCCAGCGTGATCATATTTCGTTTGCGTAACATGGCGGCCGATTCCGTCAATCGCTACCTCGAGTTCATCGTGGCTAACTACCAGAAACGCCTGGAAGCCGGTGCGGTGATGAGTGTGACGGAAAGACAGATTCGCGTTCGCTCTCTACCCATCAGCAGGTGATGCCGGCTGCGAGATGCCCGGCCGCCTTTGCTTTGCGAGGGCATTGTACAAACTGAGACTCCACCAACCGAAGGTGAAAACTACATGTCATCCAAATACGATAGCAACACCTCCCTCGATTCATCCGACCCCGCGCTCTACGCCGTCGCCACCCACGCGGCCGGACCGGCCGGCGCGCTGCCGCTGGACG
>CAZYHE010000032.1:9621-16312 GCA_964647225.1 uncultured Anaerolineales bacterium | reverse complement strand
CCGCCCACATAAATCAGCCGCAGGTCGCGCACGTTGGTGCCCCGCACCCCCGTCACGAGCAGGTCGCCGAGCGCGGCGAGGACGGCGTTCGAGTTGTGGTTCGCCAGCTCGGCCGCGATATCCAGGCCAACCGCCTGGGCGCGGGCCAACGTCTGGCCGTCCACGATCCCACCGGCCGATTCGGTCGGGCCGTCGGTGCCCTCGGAATCCACTGAGGCGATGACGATGTCCGTGCTGCTGGCGATGCGCCCCGCAGCGGCCAACACGCACTCCTGGTTGCGGCCCCCGCAGCCGGTCGCGTCCCCCACCGCCACCACCAATTCACCGCCCAGGATCAACATGCAGGGGGGCGTGAACGGCTGGCCCAACTCGGCGATCTCGGTGGCGATGTAACCGAGCGTCTCCCCGATCGTCCTTGCCTCGACATCGTTGAGGCTGGCCGCCAGGATGACCGCCCGCAGCCCCAAGGCTTCGGCGCGGCGCTTTGCGGCCGCCAGCATGATCTCCGGGCCCATCGTGCGGAAGCTGTAGTAGGACTTGCCGGCGGTCTCCTCCGGCCGCAGATGGCCGTAGCGCCCATCGGCGGCGAGCAGGAAACGGCGCACCGACTCCGGGACGCGTTCCCACAGGTGATAGGCGTGCAGCACCTCGATGGCCGCGCGATAGCCGCCATCGCCGTAGTTGGGCACTTCATAGGCATGCACGCGCAGCTTCGGCGGCGTCTCCAGCGTCTCGAGTTGGATCGCGGTCGCCTCGCCGAAGTAGCGTGGATGCCGGCTGTGCAGCACCACCAACTGGTTGCGCACCGCGTTCGCGACCGGCATCGCCGCGCCGCACTCGAAGTAGAGCAGGCGGTAGACCGTCTGGAGGTCGGCCAGGCTGATGCCCGGTGCGGGCAGCGCGGTGAGCGCGGTCGCGCCGCCGGAATGGCAGAGGAAGACGATGTCGTTCCGTCCCGCGCGCTGTTCGATCTCCACGATCCGCCGTGCCCCCGCCACGCTCTACGCGTCGGGGATGGGATGGCCGGCCAGGGTGACGGGGATGCGCTTCAGGCGGATCGTGTCGCCCTTCTTGGCGTTGATCTGCCCGTCGCTGATCCGGTCGCCCAGGATCTCTTCCAGGGCTTCGGCCTGCCGCTGCGCCACCTTGCCGCCGCCCACCACGTAGATGCGGCCGATGGCTGCCAGGTCGAACGCCATCGGCGCCTGGCCCACCGGCTGCGAAAAGGCAGGGTGGCCGACGATCAGCCGTTCCCCCTCGATGCGCACGATCTTTTTGACGTTTTCATACGGATCGGGCGCGGCCAGGCCGGCTTCGAGCACATCCAACACGATCTGCCGGCCGGCCACGTCGCCGTGTTGCAATAACCCATCATAATTTTTGAGGATCAAGCGACGCCTCTGGATGAGGAAACAGGGGGAAAGGAAGCAGGGAAACAAGTAGATAAGTAGACAAGGCGCGGCGAATCCGGGTTTTCCTTGTTTCCGTATCTACTTGTTTCCTTGTCTACTTGTCCACTTGGACACGGATCAGCTTACCTGCTGCGCCAGGTAATTCTGGATGCCGATCTGCTCGATCTGGTCGAGTTGCGTCTCCAGCCAGTCGAGATGGTCCTCTTCATCCTTCAGGATGCTCTCAAGCATGGCGCGCGTGCCGTTGTCGGCGACCGCGACGGCCAGCTTGACCGCGTCGTTGTAGCCCTTGACCGCGCCCTGCTCGGCCCCCAGGTCGCTCTGGAGTTGTTCGAGTACGCTGCCGCCGATGTGCAGCGGGTTCAAAATGCTGACGACCGGCCGGCCCGCCAGGAAGATGATGCGGCCGATGTGCATCTCGGCGTGCTTCATCTCGGTGATCGCGCGCTTCTCGATGGCCTCGTGCAGCTCGTCGTAGCCCCAGTTCTTGCACATCTCCGAGTGGACCATGTACTGGTTGATCGCGGTCAGTTCATCGGCGAGCAACATGTTCAGCGTTGCGATGAGTTGGTCATTGCCTTTCATGGTATTGCCTCCGTTGGTAGATTGGGAAGTTGGTGGGTTGGGAAACTGGTAGATTGGAAAATTGGGAAGTTGGTAGATTGGGAAATTGGTGGATTGGAAAACTGGCAGGGTAGTAAAGCATCGTTTCTATGGTTCAGCAGCTCCCGATGTACCAATATACCAAGTTACAAATCTACCAGTCTACCAATCTCCCAGGTTACGACTGCCCTTTCTTTTCCATCTTCGCCCACGTATCCTTCAGCGTAACAGTGCGGTTGAAGATGAGCGTGCCAGCAACCGAATCCTTGTCCACGCAGAAGTAGCCCTGGCGCAGGAATTGATAGCGGCTGCCCGGCGCGGCGCCGGCTAATCCCGGCTCGACCTTGCAGCCGGTCAGGACTTCCAGCGAATTCGGGTTGATGACCGACCGCCAATCTTGCCCTTCGGGAACGTCGTCAGGATTGGGCACAGTGAAGAGCGTATCGTACAGCCGGACTTCGGCGTCAACGGCGTGCGCGGCCGAAACCCAATGCAGGGTGCCTTGCACCTTGCGGCCATCGGGCGTCACGCCGCTGCGCGATTCCGGGTCGTAGGTGCAGCGCAGTTCGACCACCGCCCCATGCGCGTCCTTAATCACCTCTTTGACCTTGATGTAATACGCGTGCTTCAGCCGCACCTCGCGGCCGGGCGCGAGGCGGAACCAACCTTTTGGCGCATCCTCGCGGAAGTCGTCCTGCTCGACGTAGATCTCCCGGCTGAACGGGATCGCGCGCGTGCCCATGCCTTCGTCTTCGGGGTTGTTGACCGCCTCGACGTACTCCACCTGCCCGGCGGGATAATTCTCGATCACGACGCGCAGCGGCCGCAGCACGGCCATCACGCGCGGCGCCCGTTTGTTCAGATCTTCGCGCACGCAATACTCGAGCAGCCCCATTTCGATCAGGCTGTTGGTCTTCGCCACGCCGATGCGCCGGGTGAAATCCAAAACCGCTTCGGGGGTGAAGCCGCGACGCCTCAGCCCGCAGAGGGTTTGCAGCCGCGGATCATCCCACCCAGCCACGACCCCCTCGCGGACGAGCGCGCCGATCTTGCGCTTGCTCATCATCGTGTAGGTGAGGAAGAGACGGGCAAATTCGATCTGCCGCGGCGCGTAGATCCCCAACTCGCGCAGGAACCACTCGTAGAGCGGCCGGTGATCCTCATATTCCAGCGAACAGAGGGAGTGGGTGATCCCCTCAACCGAGTCGCTCTGCCCGTGGGCGAAATCGTACATCGGGTAGATGCACCACTTGTCGCCGGTGCGGTGATGGGCAGTGTGCAGGATGCGATACATCACCGGGTCGCGCATGTTGAAGTTGGGGTGCACCATGTCAATCTTGGCCCGCAGCGTGCGTGCGCCATCGGGGAACTCGCCCGCGCGCATCCGCGCAAAGAGGTCGAGGTTTTCTTCGACTGAACGGTCGCGCCAGGGGCTATTCTTCCCCGGCTCGGTGAGGGTGCCGCGATAGTCGCGCATCTGCTCGGCGCTCAGATCGCAGATGTAGGCCTTGCCCTTCTTGATGAGCGCCACGGCCATGTCGTAAAGCTGATCGAAATAATCGGAGGCGTAAAACTCACGATCTTCCCAATCGAAACCGAGCCAATGGATGTCCGCCTTGATCGCATCCACATACTCGACATCTTCCTTGACCGGATTGGTGTCATCGTAGCGCAGGTTGCACTTGCCGCCGAACTCGCGCGCGATGCCGAAATCAATCACCAACGCCTTGGTGTGGCCGATGTGGAGATAACCGTTCGGCTCCGGCGGGAAACGGGTGTGGACGTGGTCGAACCGCCCCGTGCGCAGGTCTTCTTCGATGGCGGCCCGGATGAAATCCACCGGAGCAGCGGTTTCAGGATTGGGCATTGCTTCTTCTCTCCGATCAGTGCGTGCTAACCAAGTGATTCTAGCACGAGCCGGTTTGTCCCGCAAATCACACTCGCCAACGACGCCGGCTGCCATCCTGAGGCCCTCTCGCTTTGGCCGACGCCCCCTCTGATTATGTCATGTCCGGCCCGCTCAAATCAAGGGCCTGACCCACCGGATGAAGGCCGGGAAGATCACTTCCGGCTCGGCCAGTTCGGGATGCCAGCGTTTTTCGTGCTCGCACAACAGCCAGCCATCGTAACCGGCGGCCTTCAGCAGGCCGATTGATTGCGCCAGTGGCAGTTGCCCCGTGCCGGGCAGCACATATCGCCAGCCCACCCTGACGCCGCCCTCGAACTCTTCGCTCATCGCTTGGGGGTGTGCGGGATCGAAGGTGGCGTCTTTAACATGCACATAGCCCACGCGCGAACCGACGGCGGCAAAGGTCTGCTCAGGGGTCTCCCCGCCGACCCGGTAGGTGTGGCCCATATCCCACAACACCCCGAAATTGGGGCTGGGGATGGTGTCGAGCAGGAGCTTGCAGTCCAGAGCCTTGATCCACAGGTCATGCGTCTCGAAGACCCACAGGATATCGCGCGCGCCGTCCAGCGCCAGGATCTCTTCGACCGTGTCGCAGCCGATCTTGGCCAGTTCGGCGCGCGAACTCCCGTCAAGATCGCGCGCGGCGAAGCCGGAGCCAAAGATGCGCACGATGCCGGCGCCCAATCCGCGCGCGGTGACAATGGTTCGCTTGGCTTCGTCCAGATTCGCCTGCCGCGCACTTGCGGCGCACACGCGGATGCTGGAGCTGATGCAGCTCACCACCAGCCCCGCGTCGTTGATGCGGCGGCGAGTCTGCTCGGCCTGGGTGCTGAACATTGGCAGTGTGGTGACATCCACCGTATCCAGATACCCGCGAAAATCCACGCCATCGAAGCCATATTCCCGGCCGCGGGCGCAGATCGTGTCCAGGTCCCAGGTCGGGCAGCCGAGAGTCATAAAGCTCAGTTTCATGCGTCCTCCCATCACAGCAGTGTCATATCTGATGATTATACCCCATTCTGATCTCACTGCACGAACCGGACAGCGCTTCCGGGTATGGCGCAAAACTAAGCCTCACCCCAACAGCACCCGCCGCACAACCAGCGTCAGCCCCAGGCCCGCGCCCCACGCCGTGTAACCGACCGCCAGCATCGGCGCCAGCCGCCAGCCCGCGCGCGCGGCCAGCCACACCACCAGGATGAAGACCACCGTCGGGCCAATCGCCAGGAGCATCGAATGCGTGAACTGCGTCATGATCGCCCGATCGCCGCCCGCGCCCGAATAGACGACCCACAACGCCAACGGCACGTTGATCGGCATGGTCGCCAGCACGGCCGCGGCCGTGCGCGAATGCGCCCGCACCACCGCCACCGCGATGATGATCATGATGGAGATAATTACCGGCCCAAGATTCCGCCACGTTTCCGACATGAAAGTTGATCCTCCGATCACCGAAATGTTATGCGCCGTGATCCGGCGACGATTTGCCCATTCCTTGCGCCTGTGCTATACCACATACATTACACGTTTCGAGGAGAGAACCATGACCTGGACTGCATCTGCCAACCGCTACGACACCATGCGCTACAACCGCTGCGGCCGCAGCGGACTGAAGCTGCCGGCGGTTTCGCTCGGCCTGTGGCACAACTTCGGCGGGGTGGACTCGCTGGAGAACGCCCGCGCCATGCTGCGCCGCGCCTTCGACCTGGGCATCACCCACTTCGACTTGGCGAACAACTACGGCCCCCCGCCCGGCTCGGCTGAGGAGACCTTCGGCCACATCCTGAAGCAAGATCTGGCCCCCTACCGCGACGAACTGATCATCTCGACCAAGGCGGGCTATCGCATGTGGCCCGGCCCCTACGGCGAATGGGGGTCGCGCAAATATCTGATCGCCAGCCTCGACCAGGGCCTGCGCCGGATGGGGCTGGATTATGTAGACATCTTCTACAGCCACCGCCCCGACCCTGAGACGCCGCTGGAAGAGACGATGGCCGCGCTCGACACCGCGGTGCGCAGCGGTCGGGCGCTCTACGCGGGCATCTCGTCCTACAACCCCGACTTCACCCGCCGCGCCGCGGCCATCCTGCGCCAGCTTGGCACGCCCTGTCTGATCCACCAGCCGTCGTACAACATGTTCAACCGCTGGATCGAGCCGGAGCTGCTGAGCACGCTCGAAGCGGAAGGGATCGGCTGCATCGCGTTCTCGCCGCTGGCGCAAGGGCTGCTCACCGGCCGCTATCTGGAGGGCATCCCGGCCGATTCCCGCGCGGGCCGGCCGACCGGCTTCCTCCGGCCGCAGCACATCACCGACGAGAAGCTGGCGAAGGTACACAAGCTCAACGAGATCGCCCAGGCCCGCGGCCAGACGATGGCGCAACTCGCGGTCGCATGGGTGCTCCGCCACGCCGGGATGACCTCCGCGCTGATCGGCGCCAGCCGCGTCAGCCAGATCGAGGAGATCGTCGGCGCGCTCGCCAACCTGGCGTTCAGCCCAGAAGAACTGGCCGCGATTGATGCGATCCTGACAAGTTGAGCGAGTTATGATGGAAAACTGGTTGGCCCAGACCGAGAGCACCACGATCGAAATTCCGGTTCCGAAGGCATCGGCCGAGCGAGAAACAAATCCCTGGCTGGCGACCGCGGGCAGTTTTGCGGATGATCCAGCGCTCGAGCCGATGCTGAGCGATATCTACGCGGCGCGTGCTGCGGAGCGATCGGCGGAATAACGGATAGGGAAAGTTCACTCGAACGCCAATCCGGCCTC
>CAZYHE010000032.1:5758-9611 GCA_964647225.1 uncultured Anaerolineales bacterium | reverse complement strand
ACGCTGACTACGCGGAGAGCGCGGAAAAACCGAGAGGAATATCCGCGTCGTCCGCGTCGTCCGCGTTGTCCGCGTCCCCGTTCTTGCGTTCACCGCGCTCACTCGAACGCCAATCCGGCCTCCTCGGCCACCAGGCAGACCGCGGCGCGCGCCGCGGGCACCTTCGCATCCGGCAGGTGCTCGATCAGCATGTAGCCGCCGGGACAACTCACCGCAAACCGCCGCAGGAACAGGCCGATGTCCAGCGTGCCATCCCCCGGCACGACCTCCTCGATATGCACCACCAGCGCATCCCCCAGCCGGCAATCTTTGGCATGGCCCGCAACCGTGGCCGGGCCGAGCGTGTCGAACAGCTCATTCACCACCCGCCGCGTGTCATGCGCATCCCGCACCGTGCCGATGAAGTTCACCGGATCCACGTTGAACTTCAGGCTGGACGAGGCCACGGCGGCCAGCAACTCGGCCACGCGCGCCGCCGAATCGAGCGGCGAGAGCACGTGGCCCTCGATCGCCAGGATGACCCCCTCGGCCTCGGCGACCGCGCTGACCTGCCGCAGGCTGGCGATCAGCCGGTCGAACGTCTCCGGCGTGTGGTTGCCGGGATGGCCCAGCCAATGGCCTTTTGGGTTCAACCCACCGGGCCGCACGTAAACCGTGGCCGCGTCCAGCAGCCGGCCCCACCGGCAGAGCGCCTGCAGGCCGGCCACCCCCGCGGCGCGCAACGCATCGTCAGGGTTGACCAGGCATTCGTACCAACCGTTCGCCTGCGCCACCTCCAGCCCGGCATCTGCGAACGCCTGCCGCACGCGCAGCACGCTCGCGCGATCCGCTTCGAGCGGCCGGTCAATCACGACGGACGCGCCGCGGAAGCCGGCCGCGACCACGCGTTCCGCCGCGGCCCGATCAATCTGCCGCCAGGGCGGCAACATCCCCGCAACACCTAACTTCATTGCACACACCTCATTGGTAGCGCAAGATGGCATCTTGCGCCACACGGTTTTGTGATGCTAACGCGTCGAGATCATCCCCCGCACATAGTCCGCGTCGTCGCTGACCAGCCAGGCCAGGATCTTCGCCACCCCTTCCGGCGTGCCCAGCCGGGATGCCGCGAGCGCGTCCGCCAACGGCTTGCCGCTCTTCTCGGCCTCCGCGACGATGACGGAGCGCTTCATGCCCGTGTCAATGTTGCCCGGCATCACCACGTTGACGCGGATGCCTTCCGGCGCCAGTTTTTGGGCCAGGGTGATGCCCAGACCGTTGACCCCGCCCTTACTCGCGCCATACGCCACCGACGAGCTGCCGCCCACGGCCGCGCCCGACGAGATCAGCACGATGACACCACCGCCGGCCTGTTTCAGCAGCGGGGTCGCGTGCTTCGCGCACAGGAAGCTGCCGGTGACGTTCACATCCATGACCGCCAGCCACGTCTCCAGCGGGAATTCATCCACCGGCGTGTACGCGCCCTTCAGGATGCCCGCGGCCTGGATCAGCGCATCGAGGCGGCCATATTTTGCCGCGATCGCGGCCATCAAGGCTTGCACCGAAGCGGCGTCGGTCACATCCACGGGCACGAACAGCCCGCCGACCACGGCTGCCACGGCCGCGGCGGCGGTCGCGTCCCGGTCGGCCACGATCACCGCCGCGCCGCGCGCCGCGCACAACTCGGCCGTCGCGCGGCCGATCCCCGCCGCGCCGCCGACCACCAGGATCACTTTACCTGTCAGCATGTTACCTCCGAAAATTCAGTTCGTTCTATGATTTCGTCCTGCAACTTACGATCCAACTCCGTGAAATACGCGCTATATCCCGCCACGCGCACCACCAGATTGCGATAGTCGTCCGGCTGCGCCTGCGCCCGGCGCAACGTGTCAGCCGCAACCACGTTGAACTGCACGTGCGGAATCTTGAGCGCGCAGAAGCCGCGCAGCAAGAGCACGAACTTGTCCAACGCATCGCCCTGCTGGAAGAAGGCCGGCAGGAACTTCATGTTGAGGAGCGTGCCGTTGGAAGCCAGCTCCAGGTTGAGCTTGCTGACCGAACGGAGCACGGCGGTCGGCCCCCGGCGGTCGCGGCCGGTCATCGGCGAAAGCCCGCCATCGGCGAGCGGCTGGCCCGCGTGCCGGCCATCGGGCAGCGCGCCGACGGCCGCGCCCATCGGCACGTGCGCCGAGACGGTGTAGAAGCCGGGCTGATACGCGCCCCCGCGGATCGTCGGGTGCTGGCCGACGAGCGCGCTGAAACGGTCGCCCCACCGCTGCGCCAGGGCATCCGCCCGCGCATCGTCGTTGCCGTACTTGGGTGCGCGGTGGATCAGCCGCTGGCGCAACGCTTCTGCCCCGGCGAAATCGCGGCGCAGCGCGTCGAGCAGCCCACCCGCCGTCGTCCACCGCTCCTCGAAGACCGCCTGCCGCACCGCGGCCAGGCTGTCGGCCACGTTGGCGATCTGCACCCCCTGCGGGCCGGAGAAATTGTAGCGCGCGCCGCCGGCCGTCACATCCACCCCGCGCGCCACGCAGTCCTGGATCACCAGCGAGAGGAAGGGGGAGGGCAGCAACTCGGCGTGGATGCGATCCACGACGTTGCAGCCCGCGATCATCAGCTCGACGAAATGCGCCAGTTGCGCGTCGTAGGCCGCCTCCAACTCGGCGAAGGAGGCCATTTGATCCAGCGGCGGGGTATCCAGCCCGACCTGCGCGCCGGTCTGCGGATCACGGCCGCCGAAGAGGGTCAGCTCCAGGATGCGCGCCATGTTGAACATGGCTGAATCGCTCCAGCCGAGCGCCTTGCCGGGCGTCGAAAGCTCGACGCAGCCGACGACCGCGTAGTTCAGCGCATCCGCCGCCGCGATCCCCTGGCGCAACTGGCCGGGGATGATCACCTCGTCGTTGAACACCTGCGGCATCCCGCTCCCCTTGCCGACAACGAAGCTCGCCGCAGCCAGGAACTCCTGCGGGCTGTCGCGGTGGATGCGGATCGAAAGGTTCGGCTGCGTCAGCCCCAGGTCGGCCTGCGCGCGCAGGCACATGAAGCTGAGCGGATTGGTAGCGTCACGACCGCGGTTCGTGGTAGCGACTTCAGTCGCTCCGTGGCGCGGCCGACGACTCAAGTCGTCACTACGAACATTCTCGTCCGCGCCCCCCGTGCCCGCGCGCCCTGAGCCTGCCGAAGGGCGCGGCGCTTCGACCCGTCCTTCGATTGACTCAGGACGCCGCTCACCGCCCGCGGGAACCTGCCCGCCCACAATCACATTGAACCCGATGGGGAAGCCGGCGAAATAGCGCGCGCTCGCACTGCTGCGCAAAAGGATGATCTCGTTGAACTTGAGCCAGAGCAACTCCAGCCAGTTCTGCGCCTCGACCAACGTCAGGCGGCCCGCGGCCAGGTCGGCTTCCAGATAGGGCCAGAGGTATTGATCCAGCCGGCCGGGCGAAAAGCTGCTGGCATTCGACTCGATCTGGAGCAAGACGAACAGAAACCAGGTCGCCTGCAACGCCTCCGGGAAATCGCGGGCGGGATGCTCGGCCAGCCAGCGGCAGCGTGCGGCGATGCCAAGCAGTTCGGCGCGGCGGCCAACGTCCGCAGTTTCGCCGACCATCCGCTCGGCCAGATCGGCGTAGCGCGCCATGAATTCGCTGGCGGCTTGCAGGGCGATCCGGGCGGCGTCGTAGAAGACGCCCTCTCCCGCATGATCGGATATGTCACTGTAGCATCGGGCCTTGTGCCCGTCGGGACGCCCACAAGGGGCTACGCTACATCTGTCGGAGGATGAGGCCGCGGCTGCTGTTTCGACCTGCGCCCGCAGCCCGCGGATCCCCAGCCGCAGCCAGCCCTCGACATCGGGCAGGATGTGGCC
>CAZYHE010000032.1:0-5748 GCA_964647225.1 uncultured Anaerolineales bacterium | reverse complement strand
GGTGGTCGGTCTGGTGGACGCTGAACGCCCGGCCCTTGATCGCTTGCCGAACATCCTCCGGGAGGCAGGCGGCCACCGTGTCTTCGAGCGTCTGGCCGCGCCAGTAGGGGAAGATCTCATCCCGCAATTCCTGGATGACTTCCGGGCGGATGTTGAATTGATCCTGCGGCCGGGTCGGCAGGATGTCCAGCTCGCGATCCACCCAATCCACCGCGCCCTCCGGCGCGATCACGCCCATCCGCGGCAGCAACGAGCGGTTGCCGACGATCAGCTCATCCGGGTAGATGGCGATCTGCATCTGGCGGACGAGGTCGAGGAGCATCCGCGCCCGGCGGATCGGCATCGGCTGGCCCGCGGTGGCGCGATAGCTGGCCGTGGTGATGCGGGCGCGCTCGACATCCACCCAGCGCGGGGTCTCCCGCAGCCGCGCCTTGATGGCCGCCGCGCGCGGATCAGGCTGGGTGGTCGCCCAGGCTTCGGGAGGAAACGCTTGAATCGGATCGTCAATCATGTGCAAACCTGGACAGGATTGACAGGATGAACAGGATTACGACGGAAGATCATCCTGTAAATCCTGTTCATCCTGTCAAATCCGGCTATTCTGCCGCGCCAGCCAGCCGCAGCCCAGGATCGGGCCGTCGTCCTCCAGCGCCGAACGGACGATGCGCACGCGCTCGGCGACCGAGCAGTGCGCGTGATGGATCAGCGCACGCCGGGCCGGCTCGAGCAGCAGATCGCCGGCCTTCGCCACGCTGGAGCCGATGACGTACAACTCGACATCGAGGATCATCGCCAGGGTCGCCACCGCCGTGCCGAGCGCCTCCCCGGCATCGGCCAGCACCGCCAGCGCGTCCGCATCCCCTTGCCGCGCCCGCTCAACCACCTCGGCCGCGGTGATGGCAGGATCGGGGGCGCCGCGCGCATCCAGCCGCCGGCGATAAGCGCGACCGATGGCCGGGCCGGCCGCAAACGATTCGACGCAGCCGGTGTTGCCGCACGAGCACGGATCGCCGCCCGCCCGGATCGTGATGTGGCCGACCTCACCCGCGGCGTTGTGCCGGCCGCGATGCAGCCGGCCATCGAGGATGAGCGCGCTGCCGATGCCGGTTCCCACGACGATGTAGACCATGTCGGCGTGGCCGCGGCCCGCACCGAAGTGATATTCGCCGAGCGCCGCCGCCTTCGCGTCGTGCTCCAGGACCACGGGCAGGCCCAACCGGTCGGCCAGCATCTGGCGCAGCGGCACGTTCACCCAGCCGGTCAGGTTGGGCGGATCGAGCAGCGTGCCGGTGATGTGGTCGAGCGGGCCAGGCGAGCAGATGCCGACGCCCGCGAGGCTGACCCCGGCCGGCAGGTCTTGCTTCAGGGACGCCACAGCTTGGGCGATGCGCTCGACCGCGGCGGCCGGCCCTTCCAGGGGCGCGGTAGGCGCCCGGCGTTGCGCGACGACGCGATTCTGCGGATCAACCAGGCCCAGGGCGATCTTGGTCGCGCCCAGGTCAATGCCTACGACCCAATCTTCCATCGGTTCATCTCCCAGAGAGGATGCGCTTGCCGGTTCATCATAGCGCAAGCAAACGCAGCGTGTCAATTCGGGCTATTGCTATCTTGCGGTATAATATGCGCTATGAACGCACCGAATTTGCCAGCAAAATTCCAGCGCCCGTCCCTGCTCCGGCGCTGGATCGGCGGTCTGCGTGGGTACATTGCGCCGACCGGTCTCAGCGACGCGGAATACAACGCCCGCTATTTGGAGATCGAGGTCTTCTGGGCCGGGCTGCTCTCGGCCGCAGCCGCGTTCAACGCGGCTTACGCGCTGCGCCTGGGCGCGACGAACGCGGAGATCGGCCTGCTCAGTTCGATCCCGGCGCTCCTGGCGCTGCTGATCACCATCCCGGCCGGACAACTGCTGAACCGTCGCGCCCGCCGGATGCCGTGGGTGATCGGCAGCCTGGCGCTGGCCCGCATCGGCTATCTGGTCGTGGCGCTGATTCCTTTCCTGCCCTTTCCCAATCCGGGCACGATCGTCATCTGGGCGTTGATTTTGCTCTCCGCGCCGGCCAGCGTTTTCGGCGTCGGCTGGAACTCGATGCTGGCCGATGTGGTACCGGAGCACAAACGGGCGCGCGTCTTTGCCGCACGCAACATCATCGCGGCCGTGGTCGTCACCGCGGGGACGTTCGTCGCCGCGCGCTGGCTGGCGGTCACGCTCTTTCCGATCAACTATCAAGTCGTTTATCTGGTCGGGTTTGCCGGCGCGGCGATCAGCACCCTCTACATCATGCGGATGCGCGTGCCGGACTCGGTGGTCGCGCCGGCGACGACGCAGCGGATCACCCCGCGCGCGCTCATCGTGGGCGCGCGGGACGCGTTTCGCCAACAGCCGGACTTCACCAAGATGGTCGTCAGCACCCTGGCGCACGGCCTGGGCCTCTGGATGATCGGGCCGATCTACATGCTCTACTACGTGCGGCAGCTCGGCGCGTCCGACGGCTGGATCGGCGCCAACGCAATGATCGCCAACCTGACGCCGGTGATCGGCTACTACGTCTGGCAGCGCGTGGTGGCGCGGCGCGGGGAAAACTGGGTGCTGCGCGTGACGATCAGCCTGATCGGCCTCTATCCCATTCTCGTCGGTCTCTCGCCGAACCTGACGGTCATCCTGGTGTGGACGGGGCTGCAAGGGCTGATCGCGTCGGGGATCAACCTGGGGCATTTCCCGATGCTGCTCAAGGTGTGCCCGGCGGAGGGCCGGCCGCTCTACCTGGGGATCTACACGACGATCATGAATATCGGGGCGTTCGTGGCGCCACTGATCGGGGTGTGGCTGGCGGGTCTTTTCGGATTCGAGAAAGTCCTGGTTGCGGGTGGCGCCCTGTGCCTGCTCGGTTCGAGCTTGTTCCGCTGGTGGCCGCTGAAGGCGGCGGATAGTTTGGCGGTGCGCTCACACAGCCCAGATGCAGCGTAGCTCTACGGATGATCCAATGGATTATCAACCGGCACACGCTCGGCCATCGCAGCCATCAATAGGTTGCTATCGCTGGCGATGAAGACCGGCAGCGACAGTCCACTGACGCGCATAACTTCGCCCGCGACCAGGGCGCTTGCCAATTGGACGGCGTCATAGCCCCGCAACCGATGCTTCTGTGTCAACTCGACCGCGCGATCGAGCACGGGCCGATCAACCGGTAGGAGCAGAAAACGAGTAAGGCAATCCTCCAGGAAAAGGCTGAGCGCGCGATCGCGTTGCTCCAATGTGATGCCGCGGGGCCATCGCTGTTTAGCGGCGAGGGCCGCCGCCACTTCGGCCAAGGTGATTTCAGCCAGGAGCACGGTATCACCGGAGCGCGGCTCACTCAGCTCCCTGACCCATGCGCTGCCAATCTCGTCCACATAGCGTTTGACCAGGGCACTGGCATCGAGATAATAATCGGTCACAACGTTGTCTCGCGCTGCTCGATGATGATCGCACTCAGTGAAGGGCCAGAAGCCTCCGATAACGCGCTCCGCACCTCATCGAGCGTGACACCGGGGATGATCTTCCGGCGGAGCGCTTCACTAAGCGGGTGAATCCGCCCAGCAGCCTGCAACACGTCACGCGTGGTTTGCAGACGGGAAGGTTCGCGAATCCGCAATGCCGCCTCGATCACCTCGCGCGTCCAATCTTCCGGTGCTTTTCCTGTCTCTCTGGCTCTTTTGGCCACTCGGCGGTAGGTTTCTTGTGGGATATGGACAGCCATCGTATTCAGCCCCATGCGATCACCTCACGCGCGATCTTCCATTCCAAAGCATCTTCTTCTTCCGCCATAATAGCCCGGTTCAGGGCTAGATCTGGGGCTTTGCTCAACATCCTTGAACGGGCGCGCAGGTACGCGTCAAACTGATCGTATGTCATGCCATAGCGTGCTTGAAAAATCGCTTCAATCGCCTGATAGTGCTCGATTTTGCGCAGCACGTAGTCGCGAGCGAACTCGACGACAGCCGTTTGTGCGTTGGGGAAAAGCCCTTGCTGGATAAAAGGTTCGACGACAGCAGTCAGTTCTGGAGACATCCGCTCACCCTCCGATCCTCAGGTAACAGGCACAGGACGGTCACCACACTCATCGGCGCAACGCCTGATATTCGTCACCGCGATTATACCCGAACAAGACACACCTGACAATACGTGCGGACTTACGAGCTAAGGTTTGGGGCAAAAACACGAGGAGGTAATCGCTGGGGGCGCACGGTCATGCACCCCCAGCAACGCTTTTACGACTTGAAGTGCTTGAACTGCGGCAGATACGCCTGATTTTGCTCCAGCATCTTATCCACCATCTGGCGGATTTCGGCCAGCGAGAGCACCGCGGCCGAGAGCGGGTCGTTGGCGACCGCGTAGTAGACCAGCCGCGGGTTGCCGGTGATGGCGGCCTCGACGGCCAACTCCTCGATCTGCGAGCTGAGGCCGGTCAGGACCGCGACCTGCGGCGGCAGCGCACCCACATGCACCCCTTCCAGCCCCTTCTTCGAGGCCCACACCGGCACCTCGACGCACGCGCCCTGCGGCAGGTTCGTCACCAGGCCGGTGTTCGGGATGTTGCCGTTGAACTGGAACGGCTCGCCGCCCTGCAGGGCATTGATGATGTGCGCGGCGTACTCGTGCCCGCGATCCAGCGAGATCGGCACGTCTTTCGCAAACCACTGCTTCGCGTCTTCCCGCCAGTTGTCTTCGCGCGCGCGGTAATGCTTGAGGATGTACGCATACTCGCCGGGGTTCCAGCCGGTGCCATGCGTGCAGTACTTCTCGATCAGGTCGGCGCGCTTGCGGAACCACCAGTTGTACTCCGAGTTGTGGCCGGACGACTCGGTGATGTAGTAGTCGAACGCCAGGAACATCTCGTTGCGCACCTGCTCCACGTTGTAGATGTCGGGGTTCTCGGTGATCGCCGTGCCGATGAGCGGATAGGCATCTTTCCCGTTCCACTGGTAGTTCAGATACCACGCCATGTGATTGATGCCGGCGCAGGTGTAGGTGATCTCCTCGAACGGCGCGCCGATCCAGCGCGCCAGCATCATCGCGGTGCCCTGGACGCTGTGGCACAGGCCGGTCAGCTTGATCTTGGTCTCGTGCTGCATGGCCCGGCAGAGCATCGCCATCGGGTTGGTGTAGTTCAGCATGGTCGCGTCCGGGCAGAGGCGCTCCATGTCGCGCGCGATGTCGAGCATCACCGGGATGGTGCGCAGGCCGCGGAAGATGCCGGAAATGCTGCGCGTGTCGCCGATGTTGGTGTCTACCCCGAATTCCTTCGGGATCAGGATGTCGTGCTGCCACACGTTGATGCTGCCCGCCAGGATGGTGACCATCACCGCGTCCGCGCCGTCGAGCGCCTCCTGCCGGTTGAGCGTCGCGGTGACTTTGGCCGGGTAGTTGCCCATCTCGATGATGCGGCTAACCGCCCGATACGCAAAGTCCAACCGCTCCGGGTCAATGTCCATCAGGGCAATTTCCGAGTCCTTCAGCAGCGGGAAGGTCAGCACATCGCGGACAAGTCCGCGCGTGAAGCCTAAGCTGCCGGCGCCGATAAAAGCTAACTTCGTCATGGTAGTCCTTTCTGATATCGAAAATTACGTCAAACCTGAGATGAGTCAGGTGTCAGGCGTCAGCGATCTGCGATTTGCTGATTTGCCCGCTCGTTCACGCCCACCCATTCTCGTAACACGTCTCATACATCGCCACGATATTCTCCGGCGGGCTGACCGCCTGGATGT
>CAZYHE010000031.1:15201-16346 GCA_964647225.1 uncultured Anaerolineales bacterium | reverse complement strand
CAATGATCGCCTCATCGGCCCACGGCGGGTATTCATCTTCGTAGGGAAAGGCAAATGCGTACAGGCGGTCTTCTTCCCCCGTCATGTAGAAGGTGTACAGATGGTCGCCGTCCCACTCAAACGCCTTTTGGATGGCGAAATGGAGATCGTCCAGGGTTTGAGTGGAACGCAACTCGATGGTGCGCGAAACCTCGGCTCGTGTCAGGCTCACCTTGAACGCATAGACCCCGTCGGGGTTATCCAGTGGCACCGGATGCCCGGTATCGCGCAGCAGGCTGCGCGCCTGGAAGCGCGGGCCGAAGACGGGGTCGCTGACGGCGATCTCGTTCAACTCGGCCAGGAGATCCGGGGCGATCGGGATAGGCGGTAGCTCTTCGTCTTCTGTCTGATCCGTGGTATCAGCCTCGACGACCAGGTCGGCATCGTCCGCCAGGCCCTCCGGCGGGAGCAGGTGCAGTGGCGCTTCCTCCGGCGTCTCTTCTTCCGCGTATTCCTCATACAGGAGGGTGCGGCCCAGGTAATGTACCGCCAGCGCGCGGATATCGTCTCGCCGGTGATGCATGGCCGCGCGCAATGCGGCGAGCGCCGCAGGATCGGCGCAGCGGATCACCAGCCGGGCCAGCCCCGCCAGCGCGTGGAGACGCCGGCGTTGCCCGAATTGATCGCGCGGCCGGGCGTATTCGAGCAGCCCAACCCAGAAGGGGACCGAGGCCGGGTCTTCGACCTGGCTGATCAAGTTCAGCAAGGTCTCCTGGATGTCGCGACTGCCAGTGCCGCCGGCCTCCAACACGCGCGGGTAGAGCGCCTGGGCACGTGGCACATCTTCGACTGCCAGCCCGACTCCGCGGCCCACATCCCACCGGCGGATATCATACCAGGTGTGACGCGGCAACGGATGATCGAGGTGGTCGGCGACCCCATCGAGAAAGGTGCGCGTGGCAGCCCGCAATTCGGCGAGCCGTTCGGTATGCATCTCGTGTTCGGCCATGAACCGATCCAAGAAACGTAACTCCAATTCATCCAAAGGGTCATCGTGTCTCATGTTTTCTCCTATCGGTCGTCCACCCACCCCGGTCGAATTTGACGAGCGGCCACAACCGCACTATAGTGTGACGACTGTCACTTTTCTTGAGGCATCATCACAT
>CAZYHE010000031.1:9299-15191 GCA_964647225.1 uncultured Anaerolineales bacterium | reverse complement strand
CGACACCCACGCGCTGTCCGCGTTGCTGTAGGAGATGAAGACATCGTAGGTGTAAGAGGTTAGGTCTGGCATAGATGCTGGCGCCTTACAATTGCATTTTTGTGATGGATATTACTGGGAGCCAAGAGCGTTCTGATGTATCACCGATCAGGCTTTCCGCCACCCCGGTAAATTTGACGAAAGACCACAACCACACTATAGTGTGACGGTTGTCACTTTTCTCGAGGCGCATCACATGGAACAACCCACCTTCGTCACAACACCGATCGAGCCCTGGATTCCGTCGCGGCGGCGGAAGGCTGCGGCCTGGGCCACCCATTTGTTCACGGCGACCGGCGCGGTCTGGGGCTTCCTGGCGCTGCTTGCGATCAACCGGCAGGAGTGGGTGGCGGCGTTCCTCTGGATGGGCGTCGCGCTCTTCGTGGATGGCTTCGACGGGACCATCGCCCGCCGGGTGCGCATCCGGGAGAGCCTGCCCAACTTCGACGGGCCGCTGCTCGATAACATCGTGGACTATTTCACTTACACGGTAGTTCCCGCGTATTTCCTCTATCAGGCGGACATCCTCCCCCCGAACTTCAGGATGATCACCGTGGCGCTCATCCTGCTCGCCTCCGCCTATCAGTTCTGCCAGATGGACGCCAAGACGGACGACCATTATTTCAAAGGCTTTCCCGATTACTGGAATGTTTTGGCGTTATACATGTTCATGATGCGGTGGAACGTGTGGCTCAACCTCGGCATCACGCTGCTTTGCGTCGTCCTCGTCTTCGTGCCGGTCAAATACGTCTATCCCTCCCGCACGAAGACCCTCCGCAAGCTCTCGGTCACGCTGGCCTGCGTCTGGGGCGGACTGGTCGCGACCGCGCTGATCCAGTACCCGAACCCGGATGTGCGGCTGCTGTGGGCCTCGCTCCTATTCGTGGTTTACTACGTCGGCGTGAGCCTGTACGCGACCTTCAAGAAACCGGCCGGCGCCTGAGCGACACATCCCCCCATAATGAAGGGACACGTGCTGGCCTCCGATCTGCCGCGCGTATTTTCAGGTGCGAGTATAGCACACCTGCGGAGAAGTGACCAAGGGCGCGCGGAGCGATTGAGCATATCCGCCGCGCGCGGTGTGACAGATCAGCCGGGGGTGTGTTATAATCAGCCTGTTCGGTGATCCAAATACGCACACCGCATCCAAGACGGAAACGGAGCCTACACGTGACACCACCCATTATTCGCATCGAACAGATCGCCCGTTACGACGGGCAAGAAGTGACCCTGCGCGGCTGGCTGCAACTGAAGACCGGCAAAGGCAAGTTGCAGTTTTTGCGCGTGCGCGATGGCACGGGGATCATCCAGGCGGTCGTCTTCCGGGGCAATGTTTCGGAGGAAGCCTTCGAGGCCGCCAAGCGGATGCCGCTGGAATCCTCGTTGATCGTGACCGGTGTGGTCAAGGCCGACCCCCGCGCGCCGGGCGTGCCCGGCGGTTTCGAGCTGGACGTGCGCGACCTGCACGTGTCGCAGGAAGCCGGTGAAGATTACCCGATCAGCCCGAAGGAGCACGGCGTCGAGTTCCTGATGGACAACCGCCATCTGTGGCTGCGCTCCAACCGGCAGTGGGCCATCCTGCGCATCCGCGCGACGATCGTCCGGGCCATGCGCGACTGGCTGGATGACAACGGCTTCATCCTGGTGGATACCCCGATCTTGACCCCCGCCGCGGCCGAGGGGACGACCACCCTCTTCCAGACCGACTTTCACGGCACGCCGGCCTTCCTGGCGCAAACCGGCCAGCTCTACAACGAAGCGCACATCTTTGCGTTCGGCAAGGTCTACTGTTTCGGGCCGACCTTCCGCGCCGAAAAGAGCAAGACCCGGCGCCACCTCCAGGAGTTCTGGATGGTCGAGCCGGAGATCGCCTGGTGCAAGCTGGAGGAACTGCTGGAGATCGAGGAGCAGTATGTCAGCTACATCGTCCAGACGACCTTGCACGAGCGCGCCGCCGAGCTGAAGGCGTTGGAGCGCGACATCTCGCACCTCGAAAAGGTGCTCCCGCCCTTCCCGCGCATCTCCTACGACGAAGCGGTCGCGCGGATCAACGACGCGGCCAGCCGGGGTGTCACCGTGCCGCCGCACGACGAGCCGCTGCCGCCGATCGAATGGGGCGGCGATTTCGGCGCGCCGCACGAGACCTTCATCGCCTCGCAGTTCGACAAGCCGGTCTTCGTCCATCACTATCCCAGCGCGATCAAGGCGTTCTACATGGAGCCGGAGCCGGGCCGGCCCGAAGTGTGCCGCTCGTCCGATCTGCTGGCGCCCGAAGGGTATGGCGAGATCATCGGCGGGTCGGAGCGGATGAGCGATCCCGATGTGCTGTTGGCGGCCATTGACCGGCACGGCCTGCCGCACGAGCCGTACCAGTGGTACATTGACCTGCGCCGCTACGGCTCGGTCCCGCACAGCGGCTTCGGCCTGGGCGTCGAGCGCACCGTCTCCTGGATCTGCGGCCTCGATCACATCCGCGAGACGATCGCGTTCCCGCGGATGCTGGGACGGTTGAATCCGTGAGATAGTGCAACACGGGAGGATTAACCATGCCCTCTCCCTTTCCAGGCATGGATCCCTATCTGGAAGAGCCGCGGCGCTGGCCGGATGTGCATCAACGCTTGATCACCTACATCACCGATGCGCTCCAGCCGGCGATCCGGCCGCGCTATCACGCGCGCATGGGCGAGCGGGTCTACATCATGAACCCGCCGCGCGCGATTGCGCCGGATATTTTCCTCGTCGCGCGGCCCCAACCGGATGTCGGCGGGCGGCTTGTGCGGGAGCCGGCGGCCCGCTATCAGGCGCAGACCAGCGAGGCCGATGTCCCGGTGCTGATCGCCATGCCGCCCGTCGAGTATCGCGAGCCGTTCGTCGAGATCGTACAGGGCGATGGGGAGCTCGTGACGGTGATCGAGGTGCTGAGTCCGGCCAACAAAACGCCCGGCGAGGGACATCGCCAGTATCGGCGCAAACAGGAGCAACTGCTGGCGAGCGATCTGCACCTGGTCGAAATCAACCTGCTGGCAGCCGGCCTGCCGACCCTGTTCGTCGCCCAGAGCGAGTTGGTCACGCTGCCGCTTGTGCCGCCGCACCGCTACCTGATTAGCGTGCGCCGCGGCTCCGCGCCGGATCGCTTCGAGACGTATCCGATCCTGTTACCCGGCCGGCTGCCGCGCATCCGCGTGCCGTTGCGCACGCCCGATCCCGATGTCGTGCTCGATGTGCAGGCGGTGTTCGATCAGTGCTACGACAATGGTGATTATGCCGACCTGATTGACTATCGCGAGGATCCGGGGGCGCCGCTTTCACCCGAAGAGCGCGCCTGGCTGAACGACCTCCTGCAGCGACAGCAACTGCGCGTCGCGTCTTAAGGGCAGGATGATCCCCTACCTGACGATATTCGCTTTCATCTTCGCCCTCAGCCTCGTCGTCAGCCTGGCGCTGGCCCCGTTGGCTCGTTGGCTGGGCCAGCGGTTCGACTTGGTGGACCGGGCCGGCGGCCGGCGCCAACACCGCGGGGTCATCTCCCGGCTGGGCGGGATCACCCTCTACGCCGGCTTCATGGCCGCCGTGCTCGCCACGGTGCTCCTGCCGCAGGCGTGGTTCCCGCCGCGGCTCGACCCCAACGAGAGCTATCGGCTCACCGGGCTGGTGATCGGCGCGACGGCGGCATTCGTCTTCGGGCTGCTGGATGACCGGTTCCAGTTTCCCAGCCGGCCGCAATACGCCGCCCAGTTGATCCTCTCGCTGATCGCCATCGCCTTCATCATCTTCATCGAGCGAATCAACAACCCATTGGCGCACGGGCAGATCGTCTTCCCCTGGCCGGTCGTCGGCGGGCTGACGATCTTCTGGTTCATGGGGATGATCAACACCGTCAATTGGCTGGATGGGCTGGATGGGCTGGCCGGGGGGATTTCGGCGATCCTGGCCGCGTTCCTGGTGATTCACATGATCCGGGAAGGCCAATACAGCGTGGCGCTGCTGCCGGTGGCGCTGTTGGGCGCGGCGCTCGGCTTCTTGCCGTTCAACTTCAACCCGGCGCGCGTCTTCATGGGGAGCGGCGGGTCCTATTTCCTGGGCTGGACGTTAGCGGCTCTGGCGATTATCGGCGGCGCCAAGGTGGCGACGGTGCTGCTGGTGATGAGCCTGCCCATCCTCGACGTGGCCTGGCTGATCTACAATCGCTGGCGTCGCGCGGGGACGCCAGCGGCGGCAGGCCGCGATCACCTGCACTTCCGGCTGCTCGACATCGGCTTCACCCAGCGGCAGATCGTGTTGGGATATTATGCGTTCTGTGGCGCGTGCGGCGTGCTGGCGCTGGGATTGGGCACGCGGCTCTTCAAACTGGTCGCGCTGGTGGGCCTGGCGGTGGCGGTGCTGGCCGTGTTGATCTGGGCCAGCCGACAACCGGCCGGCAAATATCGCGACGATAGCTGAAAACTGATGACTGACCCCTGACTCCTGACCCCTGTCTACTCCCCAAACCCCACCGCCTCGCGCACGATATACAACGGCCGCCCCTTCACCTCATCGTAGATCCGCCCCAGGTATTCCCCGATGATCCCCAGGCAGATCAACTGCACGCCGCCCAGGAAGAGGACGCTGACGAGAGTGGTGGCCTGCCCGTAGAAGGCCTGACTGCCCGAAAGGCGCAGGATCACCGCGGCGAGAATGCCGAGGATCGCCAGGCCGGCCGCCACGAACCCGACGTACATGGCGAGTTGGAGCGGCAGAAAGGAGAAGGAGGTGATGCCATCGAAGGCGAACTTGACCATCTTCTTGAGCGGATACTTCGTTTCGCCGGCATACCGTTCGGCGCGCACGTAGGTGACGCCGGTTTGCCGGAAACCCACCCACACCGACATCCCGCGCATGAAGCGATGGTGTTCCCGCATCTGTTTCAGCGCATCCACCACCTTGCGATCCATCAGCCGGAAGTCGCCAGTGTCCATCGGGATCTTGATGTCGGTGATCTGGTAGATGAGGCGATAGAAGGCTTTGGCGGTAAACTCTTTGAACCAGGTTTCGCCTTTACGCTTCGAACGGACGGCGTAGACCACTTCGTAGCCCTCTCGCCACTTCGCCAGCATCTCCAGGATCAGTTCCGGCGGATCCTGCAAGTCGGAGTCAATCAGCACGACCGCGTCGCCCGTCGCGTAATCCATCCCGGCGGTCACCGCGATCCCGTGACCGAAGTTGCGCGCGAAGTCAACGATCTTGACGCGTGGATCTTGTGCGTGCAGCTCACGCATGATCTGCGGCGTGCGATCACGGCTGCCGTCGTTCACCAGCACCAATTCCCACGACTCGCCCGCGCCGTCGAGCACCTGGCTGATGCGCCGATATAACTCGTGCAGCACGCCTTCTTCGTTGAAACACGGCGCCACCACTGAAAGGATCGGGCGATCGGTTGGCATCACGTCACCTCCATGTTCGTTTGCCGATGGTCAGGTTTTCGGTTCTGACCGGTCTTGCGCTGGCTCGACGCGCCATTCGTCACCCGTGCGGCGCAGCCGGCCCGCGGGCACGTTGACATCGTGCTGCGAAAGGAGCAGGACATCGTTGCGCCAGGCCCAATCACGCAGGCTGCGCTTGGTCTCGATGCTCACCGCCGGCTCCAGGTCGAACGCCGGCACCCAGGCCAGCCGCTCGAGATGGACGGCAAAGCCCGCCGCATCTCCCAGGAAGACGGCCTGCTCGCCCTGGCTCTCGATGATGACCACTTGGTGCCCGCGGGTGTGCCCCGGCGTCACTTGCACGCGCACTTGCGGGGTGATCTGTGTATCGCCGCTGACGACGCGCAGGACGTCCAGACGGTTTAAACCGTCGGCCAGCGGCAGGAAGTTCTCG
>CAZYHE010000031.1:0-9199 GCA_964647225.1 uncultured Anaerolineales bacterium | reverse complement strand
GGCGGCATGACCTTCTCCCACAGGACGCGCGGCACCACCCCAAAAGCCCCGCCGCCGTCGGTCAGCCAGACGCCATCGCTGATGAGATGCACGCGCAACGCGCCGACCTGATAGGTGAGTGGTGTCATGATGGATTGCCCCCCGGCGAACGGTTTGAATCGTCTGGGGCGGCCGGCGCGGCCCGGCGGCCGCGATGTTCCAGCATGGCGCGCGCGGCCTGCGCTTCGTCGCCAACCGTGCCCTTGAGCAGCGCGTAGCGATCGGTCAACAGGCCGGCCAGCCGGTCATAGGCTGCCTCGTTCCCGATATGGCCCAACGCCCGCGCCGCATACCCGCGCACCTGCGGATCGGGATCGGCCAGGGCGGCGAGGAGGGCGGGCTGCGCGTCGGGATGCTGGGCGCGCGTCAACGCCGCGGCCAGCGCCCGGCGCAGGAGGAGCGGCTGCCCCGGCCGCGCCAGGGCCGTGGCAAGGGGCACGGCGGCGCCAGGGCTGGCAATCTGGCCCAGGGCACGCGCGGCCGCGCATCGGACCTCGACATTGTCATCTTCCAGCATCGGCACAAGCTCCACGGCCGTCGTGGGATCAGCGATCTGGCCGAGCGCGCTCGCCAACGCCCGGCGCACGCCCGGCTCCGGGTCGTTGACCTGCTTGCACAGCGCATTCGTCGCCGCTTCGCCGCCGATCCGGCCCAGCGCTTCGGCCGCGCCCGCGCGCTGGAGGGGCTGTCCCTCGATGAGCGCGTCGGTCAGCGCGTGGAAGACGCAGGTCACATCCTGGCCGGCGAGCGCGGCTGCGGCCTTCCAGCGCACGAAAGGTTCCGGGTCGGCCAGCGCCGCGACGAGGGCAGCGATGGCCTCGGTGCTGCGCTGCGGATGCCGGCCCATCGCCATCGCGCCTTCCCACCGCTGGCGCGGGGCCGGCGCGCGCAACGACGCCAGGGCCGCCGCCTCGGTCAGCCCGGCCGCGGTCGCGCGGCGAGTGGCCAGGGCCTCGACTTGATCGCGCACCCAGCGCCGGATGGATTTCAGCGCGGGGCGGAGAAAGCGACGATATAACTGCGAGGGACGGCTCCCGGCGTACACGGTCATCCTTGCAGACACCTCTAGCGGACCACCACCACGGTTTGACAGGGTGGATCCACGAAATTCCCGGTCTTGTCCACCACGATCACCCGGATCGCGTAGGTGCCGGGCGCCAACGCGCCGGCGTTCAGCGTGCCCAGCCGATTGCCTTGCACCGGCCGATCCCCGCCGTCGAAATAGGACCAGACCGCGGGATTCGCCCCGGCGCCGTATTCGAGCTTGTAGTATTGCAGGCGTTCGTGTGTCGCCGTCCCGAAGATCGGCACCATGCCCGACACGATCGCGTTCAGCCCCGGCGACGAGATGCTTGCGCGCGGATCGCCGCAACGCGGGCTTTGCACGAGGGGCGCGCTCGTCACCGTCGGCCCCACGGTCGGCTGTGGCCGCAGGGTGGCGCGCGGGCGCGCGGTGGGAGCCTCGGTCGGGGTCATTTCGGGCACCGGCAGCGTCGGGGTCGGCCGAGAAGGAGTCACGACGATCGGCGTGGGCGTGCTGATTTCCTCCGCCATCGGTCGGACCGCTTCCGAAACCCATGTGCTGGTCAGGTAAACCAACCCCATCACAACCCCGAGCGCGATGGTGGCGGTCCAGGCGCCATAGGTGCGATTGAGCGCGGTCTCGCGCTCCAGGGCAAAGACGGCATAGCGCCGCTCCGCCCGCGCCAAAATCGCCACGCGCAGATACCAGAGGGCGATCAGGACGCAGACGCCATACATCCAGGGAGCATATTCGCGAATCAGGTTTATGACAACAGTCATGTCATCCGTCAGTCATTTGCAAGAAGTGCCGTGCCGGTCACGGCCATTGGACGCCCGCGCCGGTATTCTGGTTCCCGACGGCTTCAGCCTTCCGGCAGGGCCGCCAAAACACCACGCAGCAGGGCGATCAGCCGCGGCACGACCAGCCGGCCCGCCGCCAACACCTCTTCATGGTTGGCTTCCGCTTCGGCGTCCACATCATCCACGGCCATGTTGCTGATGGCGCTGAAGCCCAAGACGCGCATCCCCATGTGCCGGGCGACCATCACTTCGGGCACGGTGGACATGCCGCATGCGTCGGCGCCGATGAGACGCAGGAAGCGCACCTCGGCCGGGGTCTCGAAAGCCGGGCCAGCCAGGCCGCAATAGACGCCCTGGCGCAGCGGGATGCCCTGACCGGCAGCCACTTCGACCGCCAGGCGGCGCAGGGCCGGGTCGTAGGCTTTCGACAGCGCCGGGAAACGCGGGCCGAGCGTTTCGTCGTTCGGCCCCCACAGCGGGTTGTGGCCGACGAGCGCACCCAGGCCGATATGATCCACGAGTAGCATCAGATCGCCGGCCTGGAAGTTGGGGTTGATCCCGCCGGCCGCGTTGGTCACGATCAGCAGCGTGATGCCCAACTCGTGCATCACCCGCACGGGCAGGACGGCGTGCTGCTGCGAGATCCCTTCATAGGCGTGGGCGCGGCCCTGCATGATCAGCACGTCGCGACCGGCCAGCCGGCCGATCACGAGTTGCCCGACATGGCCGGCCACCCCGGTCGGTGGGAAGTGCGGGATGTCGGCATAGGAGATGCGATTGGCGCTCTCCACCGCATCGGCCAGCGGGTTCAGGCCGGAGCCGAGGATCAGGCCAATCTTCGGCTGATGGCGCGTCCCACGGCGGATCGTCGCGGCGGCCTCCCGATAGTGCGCCCGAGTGAAAGATTCTGGCTGGGTCATCGTGGCTCCTCTCCCGATGGGCACGGCCTTCAGCAGACGAGATGCTTCGGCCCAAACAACGGGCCGCAGCATGGCAAGTGCGGTTGTCGTGCTAATGGGCGCGCGGATGCGCTTCGTCGTAGACCTCGCGCAGGTGATCGTGGGAGATGTGCGTGTAGACCTGCGTCGTCGAGATGTTGGCATGGCCGAGCAGCTTCTGCACTTCGCGCAGCCCTGCGCCGCCGTTGAGCATGTGCGTGGCAAAGGAATGGCGGAGCGTGTGGGGCGTCACCCGATCCGCGAGGCCCAGCTCGCGCGCATATCCCTTGATGATCAGCCAAAGCCCTTGCCGGGTCAGCCGCTCGCCGCGCGGGTTCAAGAAGAGCGTGCGCTCCTGGTCGTGACTGCCCAGCAGCGCGGCGCGGCCCTTGTCCAGGTAGGTGCGCACCGCCCCGATCGCTTCGGCATAGAGCGGCATCACGCGTTCCTTGCTGCCCTTGCCCAGACAGCGTATCGTGCCGGCTTCCAGGTCGAGATCATCGAGTGTGACCTGCGCGACCTCGCTCACCCGCATCCCGGTGGCGTAGAGCACCTCCAACAGCGCGGTGTCGCGCAACGCCTTCGGGCTGGTGTCGCCACGGGCCGGCACCGCCAGCAGACGATCCACTTCGGCCGCGGTCAGGGTGTTCGGCAATTGCTTCTTGACCTTGGGCGAGTCCAACTCCTCCGCCGGGTCATCGTTGATCACATCGGTGCGCAGCAGAAAATGGCAGAACGACTTCATCGCCGCCACCTTGCGCGCGACGGTCGCCGAAGCGTATTCACGCTCTTTCAGGTACAGGATATAGTTGACGAGGTCGTCGCGCGTCAAGGCCGCCCAGTCGGGGGTCTGTTTCAGCGCGCCGTGGTCCGACAAGAACCCGTGAAACTGGGTCAGATCGTTTTGATACGCCGCGATGGTGTTCTCTGAACAGCCCTTTTCTACGATCAGGTGATCCAGAAACTCCTGGATGTGGGGTTCCATTGACGCTCCTCCTCCGCTACGGCGCGCTGCCGCTCTAGTTTCATCGAACGGCCCGATTCTAACATGACTTTGCATAATAACAAAAAAGGCGAGTGGAGGTCGCGATGGCGGCGGTTTGGCGCGGGGCGACGCTGGTGCTATACTGGCGCGATCCTGGAGTTCGCGTTGACTGGGTGGCCCATGAACGACACTTTCGACATCCTATTCCTGATCGCGCGGCCGGCGGCGGGCAAGAGCGAGATCATTGACTACCTCAAACGAACCGCTGAAGAGGCCCGCCGTGCCCGATTCCATGTGGGAGCATTTGTGGAACTGGACGACTTCCCCATGTTGTGGGCTTGGTTCGAAGAAGATCGTATCCTGGCGCGCCTGGGGTATGGGCGGCTGCACACCGATGCGGCTGAACATTTCAGCCAGCGCTATCTGTGGGATGTCCTGATCGAGCGGTTGGGCCTGGAGTACGCCAAACTGATCCGCAACCAACCTGATTTCCACGCGCGCGGCGGGACCGTCATCGTGGAGTTCGCGCGCGGCGCCGAACACGGCGGATTCCGCCAGGCTTTTCAGCACGTGCCCCGCGCGATGTTGGAGCGCGGGGCCATCCTCTACATTGACGTGTCGTGGGCGGAGTCGCTGCGCAAAAACCGCGCCCGCGCCAATCCCGCACGCCCCGACAGCATCCTGCAACACAGCCTGTCGGACGAGAAGCTGGCGCAGCTTTACCGGGAGAGCGATTGGGCCGAGTTCAGCGGCGGCGACCCCCAGCGGATCACGATCCAGGGCGTCGCGGTGCCTTACGCGGTTTTTGCAAACGAAGATGACGTGACCACCGCGCGCGGGCCGGCGTTGGGCCAACGCCTGGAGCAGACCCTGGCACGCCTGTGGGGCATCTATCGGGCGGCTTGAACCCACTTTGACGGTTGCCATAACGAACCTTAAAGAATTCGCGCGCGGCCTAACTTTAAGGTTAGATAACGCGCCAATCGGGATGCCTGTGGGGTGTATGTCTGAATGCGGCAGGCACTAGCGCTCGCGTAGAACGGGTGTGCGCCTATCGGACTTCGACATAAGAATATGCGGCGGCGCCAGTAACCTTCTAACTGCCGTTTGCGCCGCAGGCCCGAGTTTGGTACAATTTCGGGCAATAAGATGACTGCGGTCATACATATCGTGATCCACCGATCGGCCGAACGGCCTTGTGAGTCGGCCGATCTTGCCTCGCTATCCGGGGCGGGTTCAGGCCCGCCCGTGCCGTTCAAGTCTAGCATGTAACATTGACTGAGGAAGTGGCCTATGACTACTCCTGATACTCTTGTTGCCCGTGAGCCGAGAGAAATCTGGGAGATTGCGCGCAGCCAACTGCGCCTACAGATGACGAAAAGCACATATGAAACATGGGTCAGAGACACGTCCTGTATTGCCCACGAGGATGGCGCTTTCGTCGTCGCCGTCAATAATGCCTATGCCAAAGACTGGCTGTCGCTGCGTTTGCGCCCGACGATCAAGCGGACGCTTGCCAGCATCGTTGGCCGCGCCGTGGAGGTTACTTTTGTGGTGCAACCCGTGCCGGTGGTGGATGCGCCCCAGGCGGCTGCCGTGCCACTCTTGGAACTGGAGCCGCGGGTGGAGGTGCGTGTGAACGAGAGACCAATCCATGAGGGGGCGCTTCTGAACCCGCGATATACCTTCAACAACTTCATCGTCGGCTCATCCAACCGGATGGGCCATGCGGTGGCGCTTTCGGTGGCCGAGCGGCCCGGACGCGCCTCCAATCCGCGGTTCCTCTATGGGGGCGCGGGGCTGGGCAAAACCCACCTGCTGCAAGCCATCGGCCATTCCGCGCAGCAGACCAATCTGCGCGTGCTCTATGTGTCGTCGGAGCTATTCACCAACGAACTGATCAGCGCGATCCGCACCCAGTCAACCGACCAGTTCCGCGCCAAGTATCGCACGATGGATTTGCTGCTGATTGACGATGTCCATTTCATCGCGGGCAAAGAGCAGACGCAAGAGGAATTCTTCCACACATTCAATGCGTTGCACGCCGCCAACCGGCAGATCGTCTTGACCAGCGACCGGCCGCCCCAGGCCATTCCGCTGTTGGAAGAACGCTTACGCTCGCGCTTTGCCTGGGGCATGATCGCCGATATCCAGCCGCCCAACCTGGAGACGCGCATCGCGATCTTGCAGGTGAAGGCAGCGTCCTTGGGCCGCCAAGTGCCAGATGACGTGTTCACGGCCATCGCGCAGCGCGCGCATCGCAACATCCGCGATCTCGAGGGCGCGCTCACGAACGTGCTGGCGCACGCCGAGGTCGCCAAGCGCCCCTTGACCGTGGCGCTGGTGGATGACGCCCTGGCCTACCTGACCCCCGCGCAATCCAAGCTCAGCCCGGAAGTCATCCTCGATCTGGCCGCCAACTACTTCGGGATTTCCGTCAGCGAGTTGGTGGGCCGCGCGCGCACGGCGAAGATCGCGAGCCAACGCCAGATCGTCATGTACCTGATTCGTGCAGAGACTGGCGCCTCATTGCCGCAAATCGGTGAATTGCTCGGCGGCCGCGACCACACCACGGTGATCCACGGCTGTGACCGCATCGCCGACGAGATGGAAGCGAACGCCGAGATCAGCCGTCAGGTCACCGAGTTGCGGGCGCGCCTCTACGAGCCGGTGCGCGTGCGCTAGGGCAATTGTGGATAACTCCCGACTTTGCTGTGGATAAGTCGGCGCTTTTGTGGACAACCTCCGGCCCGACCGGCTCGATTAGGTTTTACGGCGCGGGCAACCCCTACAGTTAGTGGTATCCGTTACTCCTCACAATATCTCCCCGTGTGGATAACGCAAAAGGGCGCTTATCTTGTACGCGGCGCGTTCCCTGAATTTGTCTTCCGCGTGATTCAGGGTATAATCTGAGTTGTCAGACCTCTTACAACTCAGAACGTGGGATTTCTTTGGCTGTGACAACACAGGCTCCATTGCGGGTTGATCAACGACCGCTCTATGCGCAAGCCAGCGAGGCCTTGAAAGGCCTGGTGCAGGGCGCGGGCTACGCGCCGGGCGACCGGCTCCCGTCCGAGATCGAGCTATCGCAACGGCTGGGCATCTCTCGGCCAACCCTGCGGGAAGCCTTACACCAACTTGAAGAAGAGGGCGCCATCGTCCGCCGGCATGGCGTCGGCACGTTCGTTGCCGCCTCGCCGCCCGTGATCGAAGCCGGCCTGGAGGTGTTGGAGAGCATTGACCGCATGGCCGAGCGCCGCGGGCTGCGCACCACCATGAGCGAGGCGCGCGTCGAGGAGCGGGTCGCGCTGCCGGCGGAACTCGCGCACCTCGGCGGGGATGCCGGCCTGCCGGTGACCGTTGCCACACGCGTGATCATGGCCGACGGCGAGCGCATCGCCCATCTGACCGACATTGTCCCGCAGGCCTATCTGCGTCAGGCCGATCTGCAAAGCCCGGCATCCGATGGGCGGGCCGGCGCCGGGTTTCACGGCTCGGTGCTCGATCTGTTGCGGGCGCGCGGTTGGCCGGCCCTGGCGCACTCACGCACTGAGTTGAGCGCAGAAGCCGCCGACGGCGAACTGGCGCGCGCCCTGCGCATCACCCGCGGCGCGCCGCTGCTGCGCCTGGAAGCGCAACTCTACGCCCAGGATGGCGCGGTGGTTGACTATTCGGTCAGCTACTTCGTGCCGGGGCACTATCGCTTTCACGTCGTTCGCCGCATCGGCGTCTGAACCCGCATCACACCCGCAGGGAGGAATTTCGTGTCAAACACACTCACTTCGGAATTGGCCGTCAAAGTGGCCGCACAGGTGGCCCAGCGCCGGAATGACATCATCCAATTCATGCGCGACATTTGCGCGATCCCCAGCATGAACTCGCAGATTGGCCCGGTCGGCGAGCGCATCCAGGCCGAGATGCGCAAACTCGGCTGGGCGGGGGTGCGCTTCGACAAGATGGGCAACACCCTCGGTCACATCGGCGACGGGCCGAAGGTGATCGTCTACGACTCGCACATTGACACGGTCGGCGTCGGCGACCCCAACGAGTGGGAGTGGGATCCGTTCGTCGGCAAGGTCGAGGATGGCTTGCTCTATGCACGCGGCGCGTGCGACGAAAAGGGCAGCACGCCCGGCATGGTGCATGGCCTGGCAATCGCCCGCGACCTGGGCCTCCTCGACGGCTACACCGTCTACTACTTCGGCAACATGGAGGAGTGGTGCGACGGCATCGCGCCCAACGCCTTCGTCGAAGCCGATCCGCTGGTGCGGCCCGACTTCGTGGTCATCGGCGAACCGACCCGGATGCAGGTTTACCGGGGGCACAAGGGCCGCATCGAGCTGAAGATCACCGCCTGCGGCCGGTCGGCCCACGCGGCCTCACACTACCTGGGCGATAACGCCGTGTACAAAATGGCCGGCGTGATCATGGCGATCCGCGATCTGGACCGCCGGTTCCGGTTCGGCATGGGCAGCCATCCGGTGCAGGGCTATCCCTCCATCGCCGTGACCGATGTCTCGGCGCGCACGGCCTCGATCAACGCCGTGCCGGATATGTTCACGATTTACCTGGATCGCCGCATCACGCTCAACGAGCCGCGTGAAGAGGTCATCGCGCAAATCCGGGGGCTGATCCCGGACTACCTGCAGGATGAAATCACGGTCCAGGAGTTGTTCTACGAGGAACCGTCGTACACCGGCTTCGTCTTTCCGGTGTCCAAGTTCTATCCGCCCTGGCTGCTGGAAGACGCCCACCCGTTGGCGCAGGCGGGGCAGCGGACTGTCGAGGCGCTGTGGGGCGAGACGCGGCCGCTGGGGGCATGGGATTTCTCGACCAATGGCACCTACTGGGCGGGGAAGGCGCAGATCCCGGCCATCGGCTTCGGGCCGGGCGACGAGAAGACCGCGCACATGAGCAACGAGAACGTGCCGCTGGATGACGTGGTGCGCGCGGCCGAGTTTTACGCGCTGCTGCCGAAGCTGCTGGCGGATGCTGCGATGGCGCCACCGGTTGAAACCGGTGGCTGATAAGGTGCAAACCTGCTGAAGCAGGTTGCGATTGTCGGGAGTAACCTGCGTTCGCAGGCTACCAGATCCACAGGCGCGGATTCGCCCGCGCCTGCTGTATGATTCTCAAAGAGGAGGTTTTCCCTATGCGTAGCTTTGCCGGTCGTGACATCCTCTCGCTCAAGGAGTTCGAGCGACAGGAATTCTTCCGCGTCTTCGAGATCGCGGAGCGGATGGAGCCGATTGCGCGCAACCGGCGCAATACGGACTTATTGAAGGACAAGACGCTGGTGACGGCGTTCTACCAGCCGTCCACCCGCACCCGCCTGGCACACGAGGCGGCTATGCACCGCCTGGGCGGCCACGTCACCGGCTTCTCGGACTCGAAGATGACTCGTGCGGGGGAC
>CAZYHE010000030.1:6686-16438 GCA_964647225.1 uncultured Anaerolineales bacterium | reverse complement strand
ACTTCGCAGCCGTAGGCTCCTTAGCCGCGACCTCGGTCGCCTCGGCTGTTCTACTTCCGCCGCGCCGCGTCCTTGTGATAGAACTGCACGACCCCTTCCATGTAGGTCGGGCCGACGAAAGCCTTCTTGAACCCATACTCCGCGTTGCCGAAGCTCTTGCTCAGGATCAGCGGATTCTTGGCGTCTTCGACCGCGCCGATGATCATGATCTGCTCAACCAGGATCTTCCAGCCTTCCTTGTCCAGCTTCATGCGCTCTTCGGCCGTCGCCACCTTCACACGGTCGTCCTGGATCTCCCAGATGCGCTTCACCCACGCCGGCGGCTCCACGCCTTCCTTACCTTGCGTGTTGTACCACTTGCGCCAGATCGGAGTGTTGACATTCATGGCGATGAATGCGCCATCGCCGAAGTCCGGCCCATTGGCCCACCACACCGACATCGGGGCCTCATTGGCGCCCTGGAAATTCCAGAACGCGGTGCCCTGCATCAGCTTCGAGTCCAGCTTGATGCCGATGTCGCCCCAGTACTGGGTCGCCATCTTGACGCCGGGCACGGCCGCGGGCGTGACCTCGTAGAACAGCATCGGCAACACCATGTCCCCACCTTCGGGGAACTCGCGCACCTTATCGCCGTTGGTGTCCTTGTAGCCCAGCTTATCCAGGATCGCCGCGGCTTCCTTCGGGTTGTACTCCGCCGCGTAGTTGGTCAGCGCCGCATCGTAGATCGGCGAAGTCTTGGGCGCGGCGAACTGCGCCGGCGTGCCGAGGCCCTTGAAGACCGCCTCGTTGATCTGCTTGCGGTCGAGCGCGATGGAGAGCGCCTTGCGGAACTCGACGTTGCTCAGCGCCTTCGACCACTTCTCGTCCTTCACCGGCGGGTTGAGCCAGTAGATCAAGACGTGATGCTGCCACGCGGCCACCGGGATGGCGCTGTAGTTGCCCTTCGCCTCGTTTTCCTTGAAGAGCGGGTAGTCGTCAATGCGCAGGAACTGGCCCTGGATATCCACCTTGCCGGCGATGATGTCCAGGTTCATCAGCTCAGACTGGGCGATGAACTGCCGGTTGAGTTGATCAATGTAAGGCAACTGATTGCCCGCGGAGTCCACCTGGAAGAAGTACGGGTTGCGCTCCATCACCCAGGAGGTGTCGGGCTTGATCTCTTTGACGATCCACGGGTAGAGCACCGGGATGTCCTTGGGATACGGGTGTTTGATCCAGCCGCCCGCATCGCCCAGGACGCCCGCCTGCACCTTGTTGTAGAAGTTCGCCCATTCCTCCGCCTTGGTCATCTTCTGCTGTTCCATGAACGGCATGATCTTGGCGATGTCCGTGTACTTCTTATGGAACTGCTTCAGATACTCCGAGGGCGCGAGCAGGCCGGTCCATGAGCCGGAGCGCAGCACTTGCTGCAGGAACGCGCCGTAGGGCATGGCAAAGGTGAACTTGACGGTGTACTTGTCCACCACCTGCAGCTTGGTGGTGATCCCCTTCTTCTCAGGATTCCAGCGCATCCAGATGGGCGCGTTCGCGGTGATCTCGGTGTTCGAAAGCTCATCCTCGAACCGATAGCGGATGTCCTCGGAGGTGACTTCTTTGCCGCTTGACCACTTCAGACCCTCGCGTAGTTTGAGGGTGTATTCGGTCGCTTCTTTGTTGGACGACCACGACTCGAAGATCATCGGCTTGATGGCGCCGGCCAGACCGGAGTTGTAGTAGGTGTCCTCGGCCAGGTCGCGGCCCAGCAGATAGATGTTCTGGATGTGGCGGAAGTAGTGATCGTAGTCAATCGTGTACTCGTCCCAGCGGACGTTGCCGCCATACTGGCCGACTTCGTTCCAGGGCACTTTGACCAACGGATTCTTGGGCAGGCGCTGCTCGATGGGGGGCAGCTTGCCGGCCTTCACCAGTTCGGCCAGCGCGGGGGCTTCGTTGTACTTCTCGATCTTGGCGCCGGCGGCCTTCTCGTACTCATCCTTGTTCCAGATCGAGCCGGGCGCTACCTTGCCGGCGGCCGGGGCCGCAGCAGCCGGAGCCTTGGTCGGCTCGGCCTTCGCCGCGGGCGCGGCGGTCGGCGCAGCCGCCGGGGCCTTGGTCGGCTCGGCCTTTGCCGCGGGTGCGGTGGTCGGAGCGACTGCCGGGGCCTTGGTCGGCTCAGCCGCCTTGGGCGCTTCCTTTGCGGGCGCAGCGGTGGGCGCAGCGGGGGCCGCGCCGCCACAGGCTGCCAGCAGCATGGACACGATGACCAGTGCAGCCAGCAGTGACCAGATGGTGCGGTTGTACTTCATGGGACCTCTCTCCTTTTAGAGTTGTGCAGATTGGTAGAATTGGTGGATTGGTAAATTGGTACATCGCACATCGTACATCGTACATCGGTTATGTTCGAATTGGCAGACCTCCTTTCACCGATACAAATGGCACGCGACGAAGTGCTCTGGCCCCACTTGCCTGAGTTCGGGCCGCTCGCTGCGGCACACATCCATGCAGCGGTCGCAGCGCGGATGAAACGAGCAACCGGACGGCGGCTTGGCCGGGTTGCCGATCTCCCCCGGCGCGGATTGCAATCCCGACGGCCGGTCGGGGTCGGCGATCGGGATGGCCTTCATCAGAGCTTGCGTGTAAGGATGCTTCGGCGCTTCGAAGATCGCGGCTTTTTCCCCGATCTCCGCCAGCCGGCCCAGGTACATGATCCCCACGCGGTGCGCCATGTACTTGACCACTGACAGGTTGTGCGAAATGAACAGATAGGTCAGGCCGAATTGCTCCTGCAGCTCCATCATCAGGTTCAGGATTTGCGCCTGGATCGAAACATCGAGCGCCGAAGTCGGCTCGTCGGCCACCAGGAAGCTGGGGTTCACCACTAACGCGCGCGCGATCGAAATGCGCTGCCGTTGGCCGCCCGAAAAGGCGTGCGGATAGCGACGCAGGTAGCGCGCATCCAGCCCCACCACCTTCATCATGTGCGCCACCCGGTCTTCCTGCTCGCGCGCCGAACCGATCCGGTTGATCACCAGCGGCTCAGCCACGATCTCGCGCACCGTCATGCGCGGGTTGAGCGAAGAGTAGGCGTCCTGGAAGATCATTTGCGCTTCGCGGCGATAGTGCTTAAGCTGCTCGCCGGCAAGTTGCGTCACATCCACATTGCCGATATCGCGGAAGCGGAATTCCACCTTGCCCGCGGTCACCGGCAGACCGCGCAGCACCGTCATCCCGCAGGTGGTCTTACCACAGCCGGTCTCGCCGACCAGCCCCACCGTTTCCCCGCGGTAGATGTGAAAGGTGACGTCATCCACCGCGCGGACATGACCCACCACCTTCTTGAAAAAGCCGCGCTCGATGGGGAAGTATTTGCGGAGCATCTCCACGTTCAGCAGGACCTCACGATCCTGCGGCGGTACGGTCGTGGTCATGGCAGCTAAGCCCTCCCCTGATCCCCGAACTTGAAGCAACGCACAAAATGCCCCGGCCCGATCTGCGTCAGTTGCGGCATACCGGCCTCGCAGCGCTCGAACGCCTCCGAGCAGCGCCTGTAGAACGGACATTGGTCCGGCAGGTCAATCGGCTCCGGCACAAAGCCCTCGATCGTTTGCAGCCGTTTGTGCTCGATTCCTCTCGCCAGGGCAACATCGGGGACCGCCTCCATCAGTTTCACCGTGTACGGGTGCTGCGGATTCTTGAAGATATCGCGCACCGGCGCCTCTTCCACGATCTTGCCCAGGTACATCACGATCACCCGATGCGCCACCTGCGAGATCACGGCCAGGTCGTGGGTGATGAAGATGATCGCCATGCCGTGCTGGCGTTGCAGGTCCTTCAACAGGCTCAAAATCTGCGCCTGCACCGACACGTCGAGCGCGGTGGTCGGCTCGTCGCAGATGAGCACCTTGGGGTTGGTGGCAATCGCCATCGCGATCATCGCACGCTGGCGCATGCCGCCCGAAAGCTGGAACGGATACTCATCCACGCGCTGGCCCGGATTGGCGATGCCCACCTGTTCGAGCAGTTGGATCGTTTGGCGTCGCGCCTCGGCCTTACTCACCGGGCGGTGCAGGAGGATCCCTTCCATCACCTGATGGCCGACGGTATGCACCATCGAGAACGCATTCATCGGCTCCTGGAAGATCATGGTCAGCGCGTCCCCGCGGATGCGCCGCAACTCCGGGCTGTCCGAGCCCATCTCCAGCAAATTCACGCCTGCGCCATCACGGTAGAACCACACTTCACCCATCGGCTTGCCGGGATTGCGCACCATGTTCAGGATCGAGCGCGCGGTGATGCTCTTACCGCAACCCGACTCCCCCACCAGGCCCACCAGCTCCCCGGCATGTACGTCGAAACTGATCCCGTCCACCGCCTTCAACACGCCATGCGGCAAATAGAAGTAGGTCTTCAGGTCTTTCACCGAGAGAACGACTTCACGCTCCATCGCTCAGAACTCCTTGTACGGGTCGGCCGCATCCCGCAACCCGTCGCCGAGGAAGTTGAAGGCCAACACAGTCAGCACCACGAACGCCACGGGCCACAGCATCCACGGGTACTGCGCCACCGTGCGCACGTTCTGGGCGGCGTTGAGCAGCACGCCCCAGCTTACCACCGGCTCCCGCAGTCCCAACCCCAGAAAGCTGAGCGCCGTCTCGCCCAGGATCATGCCGGGGACCGAGAGGGTCACGTTGACGATCAGATAGCTCATGAAACTGGGCAACAGATGTTTGACCAGGATGCGCGCGCTGCTGGCGCCGGCCATCTCCGCCGCCTTGACGAACGTCTCGTTGCGCGTGCTCAAGATCTTGCCGCGCACCACGCGCGCCAGCCCCGTCCAGCTCGCCAGCGCCAGGATGATGGTGATCGCGAAGTAGATCCGGATTTGCGACCAGTCGCGCGGCAGCGCAGCCGAGAGGCCCATCCACAACGGCAGCGTCGGGATGGAGATCAGCCACTCGATCACCCGCTGGATGATCATGTCCACCTTGCCGCCGTAGTAGCCGGAGATGCCGCCGAGCAAGCAGCCCAGGACAAAGGAGAAGGCGATGCCAATCAAACCGATGGACAGCGAGATTTGGGCGGCATAGATCGTGCGCGAGAACATATCCTGCCCCAGCTCATCCGCGCCCATCAGAAACACCTTGCCCGGATCGGCCACCAGGAACAGATGCACACTGGTAGGGAGCACGCCCAGAAGCTTGTACTCTTCCCCCTTGCTGAAGAACTGAAAGTAGAGCTTCTGCTCCGGGTCGGGCGCGTAGTTGCGCTGCAGGGTATTCATGTCAATCGAGCGCTTCGTCCCCAAGACGTAGGGGCGCAGCCCGAACCCGCCGTTGCCGTCGTCAAATCTGACTGCCGTGGGCGGGTGGTTCAGCGCGTCGTTGAACTTCTTATGCGGGGTGTAGGGGGTGACGAACGGCGCAAAGATCGCCATCAGGTACATGATGACCATCACGATGCCGCCGATCAGCGCCAGGCGATGGCGGCGAAAGCGGCGCCAGATCAGCACCCATTGCGACGCCGTATAGAGGCGCTCCTGCACGGACTCAGCATCCTGCGGGCGGCGCCAGGGGAGCTTGGGTTGCAGCGTTACGTCGGTGTCAACCATGGGGCAACTTCTCCCTATTCGAAGCGAATGCGTGGATCCGCAACCGCCAGGATCATGTCCGAGAGGAACGTACCGATGAGCGTCAGCGCGGTGAGCAAGAAGATCACACCGCCGGCCATGAACATGTCCTGGGCGATCAGGGCCGCAATCAGCAGCGGCCCGACGGTGGGTAAATTCAGCACGATGGCGACGATGGTCGAGCCGGAGACGATGGCGGGCAACAGCCAGCCGATGGTCGAGAGGATGGGGTTGATCGCGATGCGCACCGGATATTTCATCACGGCCCGCCAGTAGGCCACGCCCTTCATGCGCGCGGTGTCCAGGTAATCCTTGCCCAACTCATCCAGCAAGGTCGCGCGCATCGTGCGGATCAGACCGGCCGTACCCGACAGCCCGATGATCGCGACCGGCACCACCAGGTGTTTGACCAGATCCCAGGCTTTGGGGATGCTCCACGCGGCGCTCTCGAACTCGGGTGAGAAGAGGCCGCCGGGCGAGACGCCGAACTTCGTCAGCAAGAAGTACATCATCACCAGGGCCAACAAGAAATTGGGCACCGCCAAGCCAATGAAGCCGGCGATGATGAAGATGTAATCCCAAAAAGAATACTGGTGAGTAGCCGAAAAGATGCCGATCGGGATCGCCAGCGCGTAGGTGACGCCCAGTGTGAGCACCGAGAGCGCGATCGTGAAGGGCAGCCGGTCGTTGATCAGATACGATACCGGCTTGGCCCACAAGATCGAGACCCCAAAGTTGCCGCGCGTCACGATGTTGAAGATCCAATCCCAATACCGCTGCAGGAAAGGCTTGTCGTAACCGTACTGGCGTTTCAGATTGATGATCAGATTCTCGTCAATCTGCGTCCCGGTCGTCTCAAGCCGCTTGATGTACATTTCGGCGTAGTCGCCGGGCGGCAACTCGATGATGCAATAGGAGACGAACGAAAGGACGAAAAGCGAGATGACCATGAAGAGAAAACGACGGGCAATGTAACGAAGCATGTTGGGGTCTCCTCAACGCTTGCTGCCTCGAGCTCAGTGGATATCGCGTGCCTCAGCCGTCAGAAGAAACGGTCGAAATGGTACAGAACTATGTTATGGGTAACACGAATCATAAGCAGTCTATCACAACACCGGCGGTTTGTCAAACTGACCGGATGCGTGTATTATCAGGTATGCAAGACTCGGTCTTGCCGCCGCGCCGTTTCGGCCTCGGGCGCGGCGGCCAAATCATCATTTGCAACGGAGGAAGACACAGCATGTCTAAGACCTACAAAGTCGGCATTATCGGCGTCGGCGGGATCGCCAGGACGCACATGCCCGGTTGGAACGCATCGGGCATCACCGAAGTCGTGGCCGCGTGCGACATCGCGCCGGCCGCCGTGGAGAAGTTCGGCGCCGAGTGGAAGATCCCCACGCTGACCACCCAAGCCGCCGATCTGTTCGGGAACCCCGACATTGACATCATTGATGTCTGCACGCCGAACAACTACCACGCGCCGCTCAGCATCGCGGCCATGGAAGCCGGCAAGCACGTCATCTGCGAGAAGCCGCTGGCGCCCAACCCGGCGCAAATCCGGCAGATGATCGCGGCGCGCGACCGCACGGGCAGGCTGCTAATGACGGCGCAGCACTTCCGCTTCCGCGGCTCGGCGCGGGCGATGAAGGCGGAGATTGACGCGGGCACCCTGGGCGATGTGTACCACGCCCGGAGCTGGATGCTCCGCCGCGCGGGTGCGCCCAATCGCCCCGGTTTCATCATGAAGCAGCACGCCACCGGCGGCCCATGCATTGACATCGGCGTGCATATCCTCGACCTGACCCTCTGGTTCATGGGCAACCCGGAGCCACAGTCCGTCACCGGCGTGGCGCGGGCCGAGCTGGCCCACCGGCCGGGCGCCTTCACGAACATCATGGGTGGCGGGCCAATCCCGCCGGAGTTCGATGTGGAAGATTTCGCGGCCGCGTTCGTGCGCTTCAAGAACGGCGCCACCCTCGTCCTCGAAGTGAGCTGGCTGTTGCACCACGGCGCCGTGGGCGAGGACATGCAAATGTGGCTCTACGGCACGCAGGCCGGGTCACATTGGCCCAAGTGCGAGATCTACGAGTCGAACAACGCCACGCGGCAGCAATACGACCGCACGTTGAAACTCGTAGCCGACACCATGGAACCACACGCGCTGGAATGCGTCGAGTTCGCGAAGGCCGTCGCCGCCGGCGCGCCCTCCCCCGTCCCCGCCGAGCAATCGCTCCAGGTGTTGACGATCCTGGACGGCATCTACCGCAGCCAGGTGACCGGGAAAGAGATCGTGTTGGACTGACCTGACCGTATTTTCGCGCCAGCGTCCTGAGCGGAGGCCACGTCGTGTGTGGCCGTAGTCGAAGGATGCGCCTCACATGGCAATGCCGCATCCTTCGACTGCACCCGGCAAACGACGCCGGGTTTCGCTCAGGATGCTTTAAGATTCCAAGGAGATCACATTATGACAACTGTCGCACTCGTCGGGTGTGGACACATCCACACACCGGGCTTCGTCAAGCGGCTGCAAGCCCGCACCGATGTGGCCGTCAAATACGTTTGGGATCACCAGCCGGAGCGCGCCGCCAAGCAAGCCGAGGCATTGGGCGCGCGCACGATCGCCGAGGTAGGCGAGATTTGGACTGACCCGGCGATCGCCGGGGTCGTCATCTGCTCGGAGACCGATCGGCATGAGCCGCTCGTGTTGGCCGCGGCCGCCGCGCAGAAGCACATGTTCGTCGAGAAGCCGCTGGGGATGGCCGCGGCCGACGCCTACAGCATGGCGGAAGCCGTCAAGCAGGCCGGCGTCTTCTTCCAGACCGGCTACTTCCAGCGCGGGCTGCCGTTCAACCAATTCCTGCGCGCCGAGATCGCGGCCGGCCACTTCGGCCAGGTCACGCGCATCCGCCTGACCAACTGCCACGCGGGATCGCTCAAGGGCTGGTTCGACACCGAATGGCGCTGGATGGCCGACCCGGCGCAGGCCGGCATCGGCGGCTTCGGCGACCTGGGCACGCATTCGCTCGATCTGTTGCTGTGGATGATGGGCGAGGTGAAAGATGTGACCGCCAGCGTCAAGGTCGTTACCGGCCGCTACGGCGACTGCGACGAGACCGGCGAGGGGATCATCAACTTCGCCAACGGCGCCATCGGCACCTTAGCCGCCGGCTGGGTGGACGTCGCGCATCCGGTCACACACTTCGTCAGCGGGACGCAGGGCTACGCCTACGTCGCCGGCGGCAAGCTCTATTACCAGAGCGAGCATGTGCCCGGCGCGGATGGCAAAGAGCCGTGGGAGAAGCTGCCCGAAGCATGGCCGCACGCGTTCGAGTTGTACCTGGACGCGCTCAACGGCAAGCAGGTTCCGCTCGTGAGCGTAGACGAGGCGGCGCTGCGCTCCTCGGTGATGGAAGCGCTCTACGAGGCAGCGCGCACGAAGACGTGGGTGGCGCCGAAGTAGGGACTCGACGACCTCTGGACAGTTGCTCATGCCGCACGCGGCGTCATACCTGTCACAGCCGGGGACGTCTCACCGGCGGCATGGGCAACTCGCGATGACACTGCAAAAGGCTAGTAGGCGGTCAACCATCATGTGATGCGTAGCATAGGGCCTTGCGCCCGTCCGAACGCCCACAAGGGGCTTATGCTACAGCCCATCGAATCAGCCTTGACGGACTACTAGACCTTGTGGTTTAGTCACGCTGCGAATCGGTAAAACAACTTACAGGTATCTGGTGAGGAGGTAAACATGGGTGTTCGTTCAGTTCTGCCGCTCTTTGTGATCCTGCTAACCTTACTATCGGGATGCGTTCCGGTGCCAACTGATGAGCAACTCGCCGGATTGGGGCAGTACCTCTCGTCTCGAGCAACCGAAACGGCTTCTGCGCCAACGGTCACGAGATCAACTGCAACGCCTACCGCTCTGGCGACTTCCAATGTAATCACGCCTTCGGCGACTGTGACCGCTGCGCCTGTTGTGACGCCCACGGTGGCCCTGGCGTTTACCGCCGCGCCGCAGGTCAGCCCAACCATCACGGCCACGCTTGCGATGTCGCCGACAGCAACCGCTACGGTTACGGCCAGCCCAACGCTCCTGCCAACCTTCACACGCACACCGACGCTGACGGCTTCGCCGCAGCCGACGCCG
>CAZYHE010000030.1:0-6586 GCA_964647225.1 uncultured Anaerolineales bacterium | reverse complement strand
CCACGGTGCAGCCGACGCCGACCCACACCTCCACGGCGACTTCTGCGCCTGTCGCGCCCACCGCAGCGATCACGGTCGCGGCCTGGACGCCAATCGCATCATCGGCGCTCACGATGACATTGGCCCTCACCGCTACCCCGCCGGTCGCCACCCAGATCACAGTAACCGCCGGTGTCACGGCGGTGATCAGTTCCGCGAGCGCCAACCTGCGCAGTGGGCCGGGCACGGAGTTCGACATTATCACCACGGTGGCGCAAGGGCGGCAGTATGCGGTATCCGGTCGCAATGCCGACGCGAGTTGGTGGCAGATATGTTGCGTGGATGAAAGGCCGGCCTGGGTCAGCGCCAGCGTCGCCACGGTGCAAGGCGCGCGCGACCAGACGCCGGTGCGTCCACCGCTGCTGCCAGATCAGCTCGCAGCCACCTGGGCCGTCCACTGGCTGTGCTTTGCCGAGGGGTGTCCCAAGCCGGAATGCCAGGGACAGAGCATCGCGCAGACGCTGCAGGTGCGTGACGGGCGCTGGCTCGAGCTCAAACGGCTGGCGACTTGGGAAGATAAATGCGGGAAGAACGAAGACTGGCTCGTGCAGGTGGATCGTTACACCGGTCGCGAGCCGCAGGCGACGACTGACCCGCCGCTCTTCTACATCTGGATGGGCGCCAACCCTGGCCCGGAGAAGCGCTCGATCGAGCATCTCGGACGCACGCTATCGCTCTGGTGTACCGATACCCGCACGCGCGAGGTAACGCAGACCGGCGGGTGGGCGGTACTGTTCGAAGGACAGGCCTGCTATGATCGCGGCTCCGGCATCTTGGTCACGATGGAATACACCAAGCGCTGGCTTTTCACCGGTACGGCGGGTGGACAAAAATACGAACGGAAGTACTTCGGGGACTATGAGGTGTATCAACAGATCCTGGTGAACACCAATGTGCCCTTAAGCGCAAAGTAATCTGGCGGCTGGCGCCATCGGGGACACCCACAGCCCCTTCGACGCCCCAACTTCCCGAACAGACAACGAACATGCCCAGGCGAGGTCGCCTGGGCATGTTGCTTGAATACTTGGTCCCGCGGGGATGGGCCTGAGCCCACTATTCGGAATAGGCCTTGCCGTCCACCCACACCTGGACGTTGTCGAAATAGGCGTTGACGTTCTCCGCCATCGGAGTTTGCGCCTGCAGGAAGATCATGATGCGGCCTTGCGCGCCGGCGGTCACGGTCTGTTCCAGCGGCAGCCATTCACCGTGCCAGGGGCCGTTGACCCAGGTGGCGTCGCAATCATCCACCTTGACGCCCATGGAGACCCAGTCGTAGGTCATCACGTTGCCGCCGTAGAACCCGCCGTGGTCATACAGCGCATACATCACACGCACTTTCACCGCGGCGCCCGGCTTCACCTTGATCGTGCGTGAGACGCCGGCCTCGAACGGCACGGAGCCAGCGATCTTCAGCGAGTAAGTACCATCGGTGGGCGCTTCGTTCTTGTGGATCTGCTCCCGATCAATGGTGACGCTGTCTGCGCCGCGGTAGGCGTAGGCGCCCCACTTATGCGGGATCATGCGCCAGGTCTCGCCGTACCAGTCGTTGAAAACCTCGAAGAATGGGCCAGGGTTGAAATCCTTCCGCAGCACGCCGCCGGTTGCCCAGGCGTTGATGCTGGCCGGCTCCCCCTTGGCGGGGCCGTGTCCGATGATCGTCCCGTGGTTGACGCCGCGGGCCACTTCCTCAGCATGCGCCACGAGCGCGGGGGGTGGCGCCAGGTGAAGCATGTTCACCCACGCCGAAAGCAGCCCATCTGCAGGTGACTTGGTGGGGATGGGTCGCCCGACCGGATTGCCCGGTCCGTTTGGCCCAGCCGGAATGAGGGGCGTAAAGTACGCTTGCCATTTGGACCAATCTGACATCGTACATCCGCCATCGGCGCTGATACCCGCGGTAGAGAGCACCAGCAACAGTACTACGGCCAACGAAGTGAGTGCATACGCGTAGCGTTGTCTCATCATAGTCCTCCTTTCAGGCTCGAGACAGCCCGCGAGAAACCTCTTAGGAAGAACCAATAGCACAATGAGCTTTGACGTCGAGGCACGCGTAGGAAAAAGCACACAAACCGGGAATACGTGCAGCGACGCCGCTGACTTGCGTGAGCTTTTCTAGGAACCGAAACTGACAAGAGTATACTCTATTTCCCGACAGTTGTCAAGATCGTATTACGCATGTAATGGCGTTATTTTACTCTTATTGCTTCGGGCACAACGTCGCGCAACTAATGCGTATTGCAATTGTCCGCGTAGCCGCTTCGGGCATCGGGCATTGATCCCCATGATTCGATTCTACCGCATCTCCTGCCCGCCGGTCACGTTGATCGCCTGGCCCGTCATGTAGCTCGACTGATCGGAAGCCAGGAAGACGACCACGTTGCACACGTCATCATACGTGCAGCCGCGCTTCATCGGCACCTGGTCAATGTATTTCTGGCGCACCTGTTCCACCGTCAGCCCCTGGTTGCGCGCGTATTGCTTGAAGAGCGCGTTCGGGCCTTCGTTCCACAGCGGCGAATCGAGCAGGTTGCCGGGGCAGATCGCGTTCGCCCGCACGCCGAACTCGGCCAATTCCAGCGCGATGCTCTGCGTCAGGCCGATGCCGCCGAACTTGCTGGCCGCGTAGGCTGAGTTCTTGAAGCTGCCCTTCTTCCCCGACTTCGAGTTGATCTGGATGATCGCGCCGCGGCGCTGCCCCTTCATGATGATCGCGGCATGTTTGGCCGCCAGGAAGTAGCCGAACAGATCCACGTTCATCACCGCGCGCCACTTCTCGGCCGGGAACTCGGTGAGCGCCTCGGCGATCAGGATCCCTGCGTTGGCGACCATGATATCCAGCCGGCCAAACTCGGCCACGCACTGTGCGAAGCCCGCCTGCACCGACGCCTCGTCGGTCACGTCCATGCGCACCGCCAGCGCGCGGCGGCCCGTCTCCTGGGCCACCAAGTCAGCCGTGGCCTGCGCCTGCTCGATCTTGATGTCGGCGACGACCACATGGCAGCCTTCCTGCGCCAGCCGCAGGCAAATCGCCTGCCCCAACCCCTGCGCGCCGCCGGTGACGAGCGCAATTTTGTCCTGTAATGTACTAGCCATATCCTCACTCCGCGAGTGATGAACGATGAACCCACGCTCGATCATCGTTCATCATTCACCATTCATCATTCAAGCATCAGCCGCAGCAACTCCGCTTCCGCCTCGTTCGTCCACTCCCGGCCATCTTTCAGCACAGCGAAGACGGTGGGCAGTTTTTCTTTCAGATCGGCGAGGGGCGTCAAGGGCAAATCCTTGATGTTCGGGTAGATGACGATCTTGCCGGGGAAGGTCTGCTCCTTCACCGCCTTGATGCCATCCCACGCCGCATCGAGCGAGCCGATAGCCGCGACCGAGCGGTTGGGGGAGAGCGTGCCGGTCTCGGCCTGGAAAAGCATCAGTCGCATATCGTCAATGCTTGAGCCGGATTGGCCGATGTAGCGCACGTCGCGCAGGTAGATATCGCTCACATCGAAGGTCGCCATCGTCCCGCGCGCCACGCCCGCGAAGACGTTCATGACGCCGCCGTCGGCCAGCCAGGTCGCGCCGTCGGTGATCAGCGCGGCGACGGGGGCCAGGACGATGACATCGTCGAAGCCGCCGGGCCGGAAGCGGGCCATCGTCGCCTGGTAGGCTTCCTTGTTCATCGGATTGACGCAGATGAACTCGATCCCCTTGGCCGCCGCCTCGGCCGCGTATGAGTCGCTCAGGTCTTGCAGGCGCATGTCGCTGACATCGGTGCAGACGATGATCTTCGGCCCGTTCGGCACCTCGATGGCGCGCTGGACGTGCATCCGCCCCATCGGCCCGGCCGCGCCGATGAACCAGGCGACGCCGCCCGACTTAACCTCGGAGCGCACGGGCACCGCGTTGTAGGCTGCGGCAACGTCCGGCCCCTTGCCGCCGACGTAGACCCAGTTGTTGTAATGCACGCGGCCGGCGTCCAGGCTGACCTTGCGGGGCATCGGCCGGTCGGCGACGATGGCGAAGACGCCATCCTTCGCCAGCCGCGGGCTGGCCGCCTCGATCAGGTCGGGATCGGCGCCCAGGAGCACGATGTCATCCACTTCCGCGACCGGTAGATCCGCCACGGATGGCGTCGCCAACACCTCGACCCCCAGCACGGCGGCTCGCTCGCGCAACCACGCCGCGAACGCGTCGGGCACGCCGGTCAACACCAGCCGCGCCGGATGCGACGCCGCATCGAATCCCGCCGAAATCTTATAACTGTCCCCTGACTCCTGTCCCCTGACTCCTGTCCCCTGACTCCTGTCCCCTGACCCAATGATCCACGCCGTCCCGCCCGCCTTCAGCCCGTCGCGATAGTGCAGCCCGTAGGCCGCGGTGACGCACGCCCACGGCTCGGTCAGCGCGCTCTCAGCATAGCCGGTGCTGGCCTGAACCGGGATCAGGTAGACCCCGTCGTCGCCGTTCAGCACGCGCTCATCGAGCACGCCGTAGCGCGACAGCCCGCCCTGCAGCATGTAGCCGTAGGCCCAGTTCACGCCCTTGAAGTAGATCTCGGCCTGCACGATGAAGCGGTCGCCGACCTGGTAGCGGCTGGCCAGATTCGCGCCCACGCCAACCACCGTCAGCGAGACCTCGTGGCCCAGCACCACCGGCTCTTTGCTGATGTCGCGGAAGATGCGCGGATGGCCCTGGCCCAGGTTGATCACCTTGGTGTCGGAGAAGCACAATCCGCAGGCGTCGTGGCGCACCAGGAGTTGGTCGGGGCCGTACTGCGGCAGCGGGACTTCGATGGGCTGGCGATCCACGCCCAGGTTTTCGAGACCCGCGCCGTACAGCGGCCACAATTCATTCGCGCCGGCGATGGGTTGATCGCCGCGCTTGTATTCGATCAGTTTTTCAGTCACGCGTTTATCTCCTATCGAATTCAGAAAATGCTCTGCTGAATGCCGAACGCCGCGCAGATCGCCTGAATCTCGGCATCGGTCAATCCCTCGCCTTGCTCACCATTCGCCAGGTTCATGTACTCGTAGCGCGCGCCCGTCTCGGCATACTCGACGCGATCCGCGGCGCGCTTGACCGACTGATCGGAGCGGGCCATGACGCCGTGCTTGCACCAGAGGATCACGCGGTGCGTCCGCAGCGACTCGACGGTCGCGGTCATCAACTCCGGCGAGCCGGGAAGCTGGAACGGCACGCAGCCCAACCCCTCCGGCAAGTTGACGATCATCTCCGGCTGCCAGCGGAGCAGGTGGCGGTTCAGGTAGCGCTCTTCCCGATAGCGAGCGACGTGGCTCAGGTAGGTCAGGTGCGGCGGCTGGGCGTGGATGATGGCGTGGAAGTTCGTGCCGGTCAGCCTGACCTGGTCGGCGTGGACCGCCAGGTGCGAGTTGAACTCGCTGGTCAGCCGGGCGAAGAGGCGACGCGGCGACGTGAAGAGCCGCGCAGTGCGGCCGCCCGCGTCCACGGTCACGAAGCCCAGGTTCGCGGCCGGGTCGTGGATGATCTCGCGCAGCCGCCGGCCCGATCCGCTCACCAGGAACGAACCGCCCGCCAATTCCGGCAGCGGCACGGGCAGCTCGATGGTCTCCACATTCGGGAAGCGCCGCCGCGGATCAATCGGCCAGCCCATGTAGACCGAGATGTTGCCGGCCGCGCCCTCGCTGGCCTCGATCTCCGACAGTCGCTCGCCGGCCGCGCCGATCAGGGTCATCAGTTCGTCAAGTTCGGGGTAAGGGGCTTCGATTGCCATCAGCATTTCCTCCGAGTCCACAAGCTCTTTACTTACGAATAGCAGCAGTTCGTAAGTAATCGTAAGTATTACACCAAAACCCGAAAATGTCAAACGTGATGGAACGCAGATTCACGCGGATCGGCGCAGATAATCGGAGGAAATCTGCGTCTTTCTGCGTTGATCTGCGTCCTGGCTTCGGCTACAGAATACAGGGAGGCCGATCTATCGTTGTCCGTACACGTGCGTGTACCGGTAGTGCAACTTCGCGATGTTTTCCGCCGCGATCTCCTCCGGCTGACCGAGCTGGAGCGCCAGCCAGACCGTGCGCGCCACATCCTCGGTCATCACCGCGGCCTTGACTGCGGCCGGCGCGTCCTTCCCGATAGTGAAGACGCCGTGGTTTTTCAGCAGGCACGCGGCCGAACTGCCGATGGACTCGACCACCACCTTGCCGATCTCCTCGCCGCCGATCAGCGCGAAGCCGCCGCACGGGATCGGCCCGCCGAACTCGTCGGCCATCGCGGTGAGCACGCACGGGATAGGCCGGCCGAGCGCGGCGAACGCGGTGGCGTAAGCCGAATGCGTGTGGACGACGCCACCCACATCCGGCCGGTGGCGGTAGATGTAGAGGTGACTGGCCATGTCGGACGACGGGCTGAGGCTGCCCTCCACGACCTTGCCATCCAGATCCACCACGACCATGTGCTCCGGCCGCAGATCTTCGTAGCGCACCCCCGACGGCTTGATCGCCACCAGCCCCGTCTGGGGGTCGCGCGCGCTTACGTTGCCGCCCGTCCAGGTGACGAGGTTGTTTTT
>CAZYHE010000029.1:0-16442 GCA_964647225.1 uncultured Anaerolineales bacterium | reverse complement strand
CGGCGTCCTTCGACTGCGTCACGGCCAAAAGACGGCCGTGACTCCGCTCAGGATGCCTACGCTTATAACCACATTTGGAATTGCTATTCATGGTTGGCCTCTTGCCCTGGGGTGTGCTATACTTCGTCTGACGTTCGATGCTTCCCGCTACTTTCGCCATGCGGTCACGGTCTTCCCGGTGACGCGGTGACTGCTTTTGGGAGTTCCCATGCAATCCATCAAACCGCTCCTGGCGCGCACGCACCCGCTCCCCGACATCTGGGGCGAAGGTGCCATCTTCGCTTTCTCCGGCTTCGACGGCCCGACCTGTTCGGCTTCCAATTTCGTGCTGACCTTCGGCCATGCACCCTGCGATCTGGTCATCCAGACCGCGGACACCTATCTCCTGAAGCTGCGGCTGGCGGAGGAAGGTCGCATCCTGGCCGCGACCGGCGACGTGCTGGCGGTCGAGCCGTCAGTTGACGGCCCGCCGGCCGGCGAGCTGATCGTCACCTTCAGCGCGTGGCACACGATCGTCGGGCAACTGCCGCCCGGCGCAACGGTCGAGCTGCTGCCCCTGCCGCCGGTCGCGGGCGCCGACCCGCGCACCCCGCGCTATCGTCCGCGCCGCCATGCCGACGCGGAAGCGGTCGCCTTGCGCCAGTCGCCGGCCGACGGGCGGTTCGCCGTGGCCTACGGCGAGACGCCGGAGATCGCCGCCGGGCGTGCCGAGGCTGGGCTGGCCGCGGATGTGCTGGCTGAGGTCGCGGCCCGATTGTCATTTTTCGCGAGCGTAACGCCGGTTGCCAACCGGCGCTACAACCCTTTTCTCCGCAAGTGCGCCAGCGTGATGAAGGTCAACACCCTGGCGGCCGAGGGCGCAATCGGCCGGCGCTGGTCTACCCCCGACCGCGTGCCGCACCAGCACATGTGGCTGTGGGATTCGGTCTTTCACAGCTTCGCGATGAACCGGATTGATCCGGCGTTGGCCGGCGATTTTTTGCTGGCCGTCCTGGAAGCGCAGCGCGACGACGGCATGATCCCACACATGATGCCCGTCTCCGGCCGCAATTCCGATATCACCCAGCCGCCGCTGCTGGCGTGGGCGGTCTGGGAAAACTACGCGGCGTTGCGCGACAAGGCGCGGCTGGCCGCGGCTTTCCCCCGGCTGGAAGGCTACCTGGCGTGGAATCTGGCGCAGCGCGACCGGAACGGCAACGGGCTGCTCGAATGGGCCATCGAGGCCAACGACCGTTCGCGCTCCGGCGAATCGGGCATGGACAACTGCTCGCGCTTCGACGGCGCGGTGATCCTGGACGCGCCCGACTTCTCGGCCTACCAGGCGCACGACATGGCCTGCCTGGCCCAGATCGCCGACGCGTTGGGCCTGCCGGAGCGGGCCGCGCTGTGGCGTGCGCGCAGCCGCGCGATGTCGCAGGCGATCCACGCGCAGCTCTGGAACCCCGCCCGGCAGTTCTACTGCGACCGCGACATGGACGGCGCCTTCATCCCCGTGCGGGCCGTCTCCGGCTTCATGCCGCTGCTGCTGGAGGATACGCCGCCCGATCACGTGGACGCGCTGGCGCGCGCGCTGCGCGACCCGACCGCGTTCGGCGCGGCCTGCCCCATCCCCTCGGTCGCGCTCGACGAGCCGACCTGGTCCACCGATATGTGGCGCGGGGCCGCGTGGATCAACATGAACTACATGACCATCATCGGCTTGGCGCGGCACGGTCGCCGGGAGACGGCCGATTGGCTGGCTGAACGGACGCTGGCCTTCGTCCGGGACGCGTATGAATGGCATGGCGTGCTCTTCGAGTTCTTCGACGCCCGCGGCCAGCGGCCGCCGATGGCGTGCGACCGCAAAGGCCCGGTGTCGGGCGTCTACGACATCCGCGCCCGCTACGAAGTGATCCGCGATTATCACTGGACCGCCGCGCTCTGCCTGGTGTTGGCTTTGTCGAACGGCGACCGGTGACCTCGCGTCGGTGACTCGCGCCAGCGGGATCATTCCCGCGATCCCTGGCGACTTCCCCATCACAGGAGGCTATGAAATGCCCGCGTTTCAACACCTGGCGCAAGCCGTCATCGTCACGGTGATCCTCTACGGGCTGGCGCTGTGGCTGCGCCGCCGGGGCGTGCTGGCCGAGAGCCATGCCCTGATCCTGTCCCATCTCGTCACCGATCTGTTTTTGCCGGCCACGGTGTTCGTCAGCCTGGCGGGCCAGTCGGTGCAACTGCGCCAATTGGAGTCGGCGCTGATGATGTTGGGCATCCAACTGGGCGCCATCGCCCTGGCCTGGTTGGTCAGCGCCGCGCTGCGCTTCCCCCGGCCCCAGCAGGGCGCGATCGTTTTCTGCTCGGCGTTTGGTTCCTCCACCTTTCTGGGCTATGCGTTGATCAAGGCGATGTACCCCGACAATCCGGAGGCCATGACCGAGGCCGTCTTGATCTCCGAGATCGGCGTTGGCTATCTCCTGTTCATCCTGGGGCCGGTTCTGGCGGCCTACTTCGGCGCCCAGGCGCAGAATGCCCGGTCGCGGTGGGCGGCGTCGCTGGACTTCTTCAAGTCTCCCGTGTTCTTCGCCCTGGTCATCGGCCTGTTGTGGGGGATCCTGCGGTTGCCCGGCCCGGAAAACGCCTTTCTGGCGCCGGTTTTTCAGGTGTGCCAGACCCTCTCCGCGGCGCTGACGCCGGTCGCCATCCTCACGGTCGGTCTGTTGTTCAAGCTACCCAGCGTGCGCGGCATCCTCGTGCCGTTGGGCATCGTCGTCGCCATCAATCTGCTGCTGCAGCCCCTGGCGGCCGGTTTGCTGGCGTCCGTCTTCGGTTTCCCCGATCTGTGGCGTGATGTCCTGGTCCTCCTGACTTCCATGCCGCCGGCCGTGCTCGGGGTGGTGTTTCTCAAGCGCTACGGCGCTGACGCGGCCCTGGCGTCGGCGCTGCTGTTGGCCGCAACGATCATCAGTTGCGGCACGGTATTGATCGTCTTTGCGCTCGTCGGTTAACTGCGGTTGGCGCGGACAGCTTCTATTTCAGTGTGGAGGGAACAAGATGATGCGCATATTCTTCGTCATGCTTTGCGTTGCGGCAGTGGGTCTTGCCGGGTGTACGCCGATCGCCGCGCCGGCCACGATCACGGCGCGGATGCTCGTGCAACCGGACGCGCTGGCCGGTCCCGGCCCCACGGATCTGGACTGGAGCCCCCGCGGGGCCGTCTTGTCCTACGTCGCCCCGCAGGATGGCCGGGACGTGCTGTGGCTCTACGATGCGGCGACCGGCGCGCGGCGCGTCCTGCTCGATCCCACCGGCCACCGCGACGGCATTGACATCACCTCGGCGCAGTGGTCGCCGGATGGCGAAAAGCTGCTGTTGACCGGCGCGGGGGCGCTGTGGCTGCTCTATGTGGAGAGCGGCCGGCTGGCGGCGCTGGCGGAAGGCCCGGCCAAGACCGCCGTCTTGTTTTCCCCGTCGGGCGATGCGATCTCCTACGTGCAGGATAATGACCTGTACACGGTGCGGATCGCCGACGGCCGGGTGCAGCGCATCACCAGCGACGGTAGCGCCACGGTGTTCAACGGTACGCTCGACTGGGTGTACGACGAGGAGTTCGCCACGCGCGTCGCGCAGCCGGCCTATGCCTGGTCGCCCGACGGGAAGTGGCTGTTCTACCTGCGCCTCGGCGATGAACGCGTGCAGCAGCACCCGGTCACCGACTTTCGCCCGATCCCGCCCACCGTCAGCTATACCCGCTATCCGGCGGCCGGCAGTGCGAATCCGCAGGTCTCGCTGCATGTCAGCGATCTCGCATCCGGCGGCCCCGCGCAGGTCGTCCCGCTGCCGGCCGAGGTCGAGTACGTCCTCCCCTTCTTCACGTGGGCTTCCGATGCGCGCGAGGTGTTCTACCTGACAGAGAACCGGGAGCACACCCGCCTCGAGCTGCGGGCCTGGGATCCGGCGGCCCGCGCCGGCCGGATCGTCATCCAGGAAACAGACCCGCACTGGATCAACGAATTCTTGTACGCCGCGCCCGTCTTCCTGGACGCTGGCGCGCGGTTTCTCTGGCTGTCCGAGCGCGACGGCTTCATGCATCTCTATCTTTATTCGCGCGAAGGCGAACTGCTCCGGCAGTTGACCAGCGGGGATTGGCTCATTGACAGCCTGCCGTGGGATGTCCTCACGCCGGGCCGGCCGGTGCATGTGGATCAGACGGGCGCATGGGCCTACTTCTCGACCACCGAGGGCAGCCCGTTGGAACGGCAGCTCAAGCGGCTGAACCTGACCGACGGCCGGCTGGAGTCGCTCTCGCCGCGCGAGACCGGGGGCGCCGGTTTTCACTTCGCGGCCCTATCCGGCGACGGCCGATTCCTGGTCGAGCAGTTTTCCAACGTGGACACGCCGCCCGTCACCGCGATCCTGCAGGCCGATGGCCGGCTGGTCGAAATCTTGGGCCGGAGCGCCGGGCCGGCGCTGCGCCTGCCGGCCGTCAGCCGCGAGTTCGTGACGTTGAGCGCCCATGACGGCGTCCCGCTCTATGCCCAACTGGTCAAGCCCGCCGACTTCGACCCCGCGCGCAAGTACCCGGTCGTCATCCACTGGTACGGCGGCCCCACCCTCCAGTTGGTGTCGAACCGCCACGGCACGACCAACATCTTCAATCATCTCGAACGCGACGTGTTGTACACGCAGGCCGGATTTCTGGTCTGGCGGCTGGACAATCGGGGCAGCTTCGGCCGCGGCCATGCGTTCGAGACGCCCATCGCCGGCCGCCTCGGCCCGGCCGCCCTCGACGACCAACTGGCCGGCGTCGAGTACCTGCAGAGCTTGCCCTACGTGGATATTGACCGGATCGGCACCGACGGCAAATCGTTCGGCGGCTTCCTGACCCTGTATGGCTTGATCCACGCCCCCCGCGTCTTCCGCTGCGGCGTGGCCGGTTCCGGCCCCACCGACTGGCGCGCCTATGACACCGTTTACACCGAGCGCTACATGGGCACGCCGGCCGCGAACCCCGCCGGCTACGCGGCCACCGAACTCGTCAGCCGGGTGGCGCAACTCCAGGCCCGGCCGCTGATCATCCACGGCCTGGCGGATACAAACGTCCATCTGCAGAACTCTGTGCGCTTCATCCAGGCGATGATGGCGGCCGACAAGCCGTTCGCCTTCCTGCCGCTGCCCAATTCGGACCACCACTACGGCGGCGATGGGTTGGTTGCTGCCTTGTCGGAGAGCGTCGTATACTTCACCAACTGTTTCAACGAGCCGGAGTAGTTTGTCAAGGCGTTCATCGTGGCGACTTCAGTCGTTCATTCGCATGAAAACGACTGAAGTCGTGACTGCCAACCGGTGGATTCGCTTCGCTTATCCAGGGAGGTTCCGATGTCGCACTCTCGTCCGTCGCTCCGTCCCCTCTATCGTGCGCTCCTCATCCTGCTTGTGCTGTCTCTGTTGGCCCCGCCCGTCTCCGCGGCTGCGCAGGGCTGGCGGCTGGCGCCCGCGCGGCCGGCCGAGCCGGTGGTCGCGCCGCTCGACACGCGCGTGGCGCGCGCGCCAGGCGAGACCTACGACGCGTTCTTCATGCGCGTCGGCCAGCAGGATCCGCAACGCCTGCAATTGGCCGCGCTGCGCGCGCTGGAGTACTACCTGAACAACGCGGCGCCGGGCGGCGCGCCGGCCGATGCGTTCGAGCGAATGATCGAACGCTACCTGGCCCTGCCGGTGGCCGTGTTGGGCAGCGCCGAGGCGCATCGGCGGGTGGCCGGCCCGCCCGCGGCCTTGCAGCCGGTGGTCCGCTTGCCGCGGCCCGCCGCGCCGGCTCAGGCCGCCGCGTCGGAGCCGGTGACGCCGGAACCCATCGCCCCGCCGTCCGCGCCAGACGAGATCGGGCCGGCGTCCGATGTCTCGCCCGCGGCCCCGCCAACGGAAGCGCCGCCGCCGGCCGACGATTCGAACCGCCCGGCCCTGGCCGCCACCCCGCTGCCTGAGTCGCCAGCCCCAACCGCGGCCGCGCCGGTCGTCGCGACCGCCGTCCCCACGGCCACGCGTGCGCCGACCCGCCAGCTTGCGCCAACCGTCGCGCGCCCCACCGCGCCACCGCCCACCGCATCGCCTGTGGCGGCCGCCGTGCCCCGGCCGGCCGCGCCCAGCCGCGAGACGCGCATGGTCGGCGTCGTCAAGGTGGCGGCCGACACCTTCACCGACCTGGGCGGGGGTCAGACGCAGGCCGCGGGCAACGTGGTGCTCAGCGATTATCTGCCGCTCCTGGGCGCCAACGATCGCGTGACCTACGACGCGACGGCCATGACCGCGACCGTCACGATCGCAATGAAGGTGGCCGATCACCAGGTTGACCTGTTCACCGGTTCCTTCTCGGCCCCCATCGCCTCGGGCCAGGCCACCCTGGGCACGGATGTGAGTTACGCGCTCAGCAAGGTGGCCGGCTTCCCCATCACCGCCAATCTGGTCTTGACGCAATTCAACCTGGCGGCGGCGACCGTGGCCGGCACAGCCACACTGCGGCTGAACCCGCCGGGCGTGGACACGTCCGTCTCGGCCAACTTCGCCATCGCGGCCGCCAGCGGCGGCATCACCCACAGCGGCAGCCTGGCGGCGTTCAGTCTGAGCCTGGCCGGCGTGACGCTGGCCGTGCCACAAGGCGCAACGATCAGCGACGCTGGCGTCCAGGCGCCGTCCGTCACCCTGACGCTGCCCGGCATCTTCGGCGGGCTGACCGCCTCGGTCAACGAGCTGGCGATCATGACCGATCAGGTGAAGCTGGGCGGCGCGCAAGCCAACTTCGCCCTGCCCGAGCTGTGGATCGGCGGCGGGGCGAACTCCGGCGTCAAATTCGCCAATAACCAGGCCACGCTCACCTTCGACAATCCCACGCAGGCCTATCTGTTGACGATTGCCAGCACCCTGACGCTGAGCCTGCCCGGCAACGGTGTCACCGTCGGCGCCAGCGTGACGCTGGGCGAGCAGGACGGCGACCCGGTGCTCTCTGGGACGTTGGACAGCCTGACCCTGAACGTCGCGGGCACGAGCCTGGCGATGACCGGGCTGCAAATCGGCAACGACGGCCTCGCGGTGGCGCAGGCGACGCTCACGTTGCCCGGCAAGCTCGGCGGGACGAGCGGCACCGTGACGCAGGTCACGATCACGAAGGACGGCCTGGGCTTCGGCAGCGCCACGCTCAACCTGCCCGACATCAAGTTCGGCGATGGCTCCCGGCTCAAGATCACCGGCATCCAGGCGACCCTCGCGCAGCAGAACAACCAGTACGTCTTCACCGCCAGCGCGACGCTGCAGATCAACCTGCCCGGCAACGCCAAAACGATCGGACTGACCCTGACGGTGAATGGGAACGGCGACATCAGCGGCAAAGTGACGGGCGTCATGGCCGCGGCCGATGGCGACCCGGCGGCGGTGCAGGGCGGACCGACGTTGAACCTGGCGGGCGCATCGCTCAGCCTGGACTCGCCGACGGTCGGCAACGACGGCGTGTCGGTCGCGGCGGCCACCCTGACGCTACCGGCCAAACTGGGCGGCAGCAGCCTGACGTTGACCGGCGTCGCCATCTCGAAGGATGGTCTGTCGCTCGGCGCGGCCACGATCACCTTCCCCGACATCAAGATCGGCGACGGTTCCAAGCTGAAGATCGCCAAGATCGCGGCGACGATGACGACCGCCGCCAACGGCTACACCTTCTCGCTCACCGGCACGCTCCAGGTGCGCCTGCCCGGCAACAGCACCGATGTCACCCTGACGGGCAGCGTCAACACCGCCGGGGAGCTGAGCGGCGCGGTGAATCAGATCACGCTGAACATCGCCAGCCTCACGCTGAGCATGACCGGACTGAGCATGAACAGCTCCGGCCTGTCGGTCGCCACCGCGACCTTGAACTTGCCGGGCAAGCTGGGCAACGCCAGCGGCAGCGTCAGCAATGTCACCATCACCGCGGACGGCCTCAAGATCGGCGGCGCCACCGCGCAGATCAGCTTCCCGAACTTCAAGATCGGCAGCACGACCGGCTTCGCGGTGACGGGGGTCAAGGCCACGATCAGCGTCACCAACAACGGCTCGGCCTACAGCGTGACGTTGAGCGGGACGATCGCCGTCAGCATCCCCGGCAGCAACGCCAGCGCGACGGGCAGCGTCACGGTGGATAACACGGGCAACATCTCCGGCTCGGTGCAGAGCTTCTCGCTGAGCATCGCCGGCCTGAGCCTGGCGATTCAGAACGTCCAGATCGCGGGCGACGGCTCCTTCTCGATCAGCTCGGCGAAGCTGACGCTGCCGGCCGGGTTCGGCGGCGGCTATGTGCAGCTCAACAACGTGGTGATCCGGCCCGGCGGCGGCTCGAACGCGGTCAGTATCGGCGGCGGCAGCTTCCAACTGCCGAAGATCAGCGTCGGCGGCTTCACCCTCCAGGTGTCGGGCACGCTCCAGAAGGTGGATGGCGGCTATCAGATTTCGGCCAACGGGCTGTTCAACATGCCCAGCCTGGGCGGCGCGGCCGGCTGTTCGGGGATCCAGGTCGGCGTGACGCTCTACGAATCGGCCAGCGGCCAGACGGTGCTGGAGATCGCGCCGGCGGCTGAGCCGGTCGAAAAGCCGGACTGGGCGGTCAACTATCCGGTCAGCGGCCCTGCGGGGCTGAAGCTCAAGCAAGCCTCCCTGTCGTTGAAGTGCTCGCTGCCCATCGGCACGACCGGTTTCTTCATGACGAGCCTTTCCGGCGCGGTGACGCTGGACGAGCACAGCACCACGGTCAGCGTGGCGGTCGAGATCGCGGCCGGCAAGCAGGTGATGGGCGTCGCCGTCGCCAGCGCCCAGGCCCAAGCCACGGTCACGTCCGATCCCTTCTCGCTGGCGCTCAGCGGCACGATCAAGGTCTTCACCTTCACGGTGGGCGGCGCCAGCGCCAGCATCAAGCCGGGCCAGTTCTACGCCAAGCTGTGGATCAACGAGGTTGTGATCCGGGGCCAGGCCGAGGTGTGGGCGTGGAGCGATACCAACGGCTTCCACCTGTCGGGCAAGGCGACGATGGCGGTCGGCGTCTCGAAGGGATCCATCTATCAGGACTGCTGGTCGTGGCGTTGCTGTCCCAACGGCAGTGCGTATAAGGGCTACAACTGCTGGCCCTGGAAGACGCACTCCTGTTCGGCCTGCATCTGCATCCCGCCCGGCGACTGGACGGTCGGCAATGCGGCAGTCGAGGTCGGCGAGTTCAGCAAGCCGAGCGGCGGCACCACTTGGGGCTTCAAGGGCCAGGTGACGATCCTGGGCTACACCGCCGCGTTCTACGTGGACACCAATGGCTCGATCAAGGTCGGCGGCGACGTGGATAAGTACAAACTTCTGACGCCGGTGCAGCTCCAGGCGGCCCAGGCGCGCTGGGCCGCGGCCCGCGCGGCCGGCGTCATCGCGACGGGTGCAGACTGGCTCGATGCGGAGACGGGTGTGCTCTTCACCGCCGACGGCGAAATCCTCGTGCCGGTGGAAGTGGCAGACCCGCGGCACGTCTCCTTTGCCCTGACGCGCTACGGTGATGCGCCCGGTCTGGAACTGATCCGGCCGGATGGTCAGCGCATCACGCCCCTCAACCTGCCGGCCGGCATCACCTACACCACGGTCATCACCTACACCGTGGCCGGCGAGCTGGAAACATCTGGCGCGCCGACTGCCACCGCGAACCTGGCGCCGATCGAGCTGGTCTCGACCGCCGTCGCCGTGCGCAGCCCCGCCACGCGGGATCTGGCGCTGGCGAACCGCTTCGCGTCGCGCGTCGGCGTTGATCCGGCCACGCGCAGCGTGTCGGCGGTCAACGATCTCACCGCGACCGCGGCGACGACCGCTACCGCGCAGTTGCGCTTCGTTCATGCCCTGGCCGAAGTCCCGGCGGTGGACGTGCGGGTGGATGGCGTGCGCCGTTTCAGCAACATCGCCTACGCGGCGGCCACCTCCTATGTGACCGTGACCGCGGAGAGCCACGTCGTCAGCATCGTGCCGGCGGGCACTGGCGGGCCGGAGCTGGCGCGCGTGACGGTTGATCCCGCCGCCGGGAGCGACAACTCGGCGGTCGCCATCGGCCGGGCGGCCAGCCCCCGGCTGCTGGCCCTGACCGACGACAACACGCGGCCGCAGCGCGGGGAGGCGCGGGTGCGTCTCGTCCACGCCGCGGCCGATGCGCCTGCGGCCGACCTGGCCCTGGACGCCGGCAGTCCCTTCTTGTTCGGCGTCGGCTACGCGGAGGCCAGCCTGACCGTGCCGGTGGACGCCGGCGTGCATGACCTGCACGTGCGCCAGGCCGGGACGACGACCGATCAGATCACCGTGCCGGGCGTGACTTTGGCCGATGGCCGGGTCTACACCCTCTTCGTCATGGGGCTGCGCAGCGCCAACGCCGGGCCATACGTGTTGCGCGCGGCGCTGAGCCAGGACGCGGCCCCGGCCGGCCGGGTGCGCTTCGTCCACGGCTTGCAGGCCGAGGCCCTCCTGGACGTGTGGGCCGATGGTCAGTTGCTCTTCGCGGGCGTGCCATTCGGCTCGGATCCAGCCGCCGCCCGCGGCCCCTACACACCCTATGCGTCGCTGGCGCCCGGCCAGCACACCCTCTCGGTGACGGCCGCCGCCGCGCCCACCGTGCCGCTGGCGACCTTGCCGGTCGAGATCGTCTCGGATGCGGATGTGACCGTGGTTGCCACGCAGCCGGACACGGCTGCGCAGGCCGGCGGTTCAAACCGTCCGGCCCAGACCCCGACGCAGCTCTGGCCGGTCGTGGACGACAACTCGCTGCCGCTGCCCGGCCAGGCGCGCGTCCGGCTGATCCACGCGTGGGCGCAGCCGCGACTGGTTGACCTGGCGGTCGCTGGCGGCGCAGTTTTGATCGCCGGGGTGGGGCGCTACAGCGCGAGCGGCTACGTTGCGCTGCCCGGCGGCGGCTATCTGCTCGAAGTGCGCGACACGGTGACGGGTCAGGTGTTGGCGGCCCTGCCCGCGGAGCCGCTTCTCGACGGGCAGGTGTACAGCGTGATCGTGCGGGACGGCGGCGCGCTGCCCACCGCCGAACTCACGGCCGACCAGGTGGCGCTGCGCACCATCCAGATGGCCTACGAAGTGGATGAGCCGATGGCGGGCACGTGGCAGGCCGTCCTGACGGGCGAGATCGGGCAGAACGACCAATATATCCTGGGCGTCACCGGCGCGGTGGCCGACGTTGCCCTGCTGGACGTCTCCGCGCTGCCGACCGGCGCAAACACCGCCCAGGTCGGCTGGCGTCTCGTCTCGGCCGAAATCACCACCAGCGTCAGCATCTTCGCCAACCCCGGCCCCATCACCACGACGCTGACCGTGACGAACAGCGGCGGGACAACGACGACCATGACCGCGCCGATCCATGCCGGATACCCGCTGGCCGAGAAGCTCATCGGCCCGCCGCCCGGCTGGACGAACGGCAGCCCGCAGTCGCACGCGGTGGATCTCGACCGCCTGCCGAGCGGAACCTATCACCTCTGGGCGCAGGCGGATGATGCGCGCACGCAGCCGGCGCGGGTCTATGCGACGACCCCGATCACGGTGAGCCACGCGTGGAATGCGACGTGGAACGCGCAGCTTGCGGCGACGCCGTCCTACCGCGCGCTCGACCTCGCCTGGGTGCGCCACCCGAACCCGGACGTGGATCGTTACGACCTCAAGATCGGGACGCAGCCGGGCGTCGCCGAGCAGACGGTGGACGTCGGGGATGCGCTCGAACACCGCTTCGCCGGCCTGAACCCGACGCAGGAATACCTCATCTGGCTGGAAGGGGTGGACAGCGACACGGGCCGCGTCTCGGCGTCCGCGGCGGTGCGTGCGACGCCGCTGGCCGCGCCCTTCACCGTCGCCGGCCCGGCCGAGGCGCTCGCCATCATATCGGGCCAGGCGCGCACCGTCACGTTGACGCTGACGACGACCGAGGCCGCGTATCCCGACGGCGTGCTGCTCTTCGCGGGCGATCCGCCGACGAGCAGCCTGGCGCTGGCCGGCAGTCCCGCCAGCAGCGTGCCGGCCGGCGTGACCGTGCGCCTGCCCGATGGGCCGATCACACCGACGGTAGCCGGTGTGAATGTCCGGGTGGTGATCTCGACATCTGAGACCCTGCCGGATGGCCTCTATCAGACGCCGCTTGTGGCGCGCGGCGGCGGTCTGACCCGGCCCGTGACCGTGACGCTGCAAGCCCAGCGTCCGTATTTCCGGCTCTCCGGCCCCCCGACCAACGCCATCTTGTCCGCGAACAGCTCCATCACCGTGCCGGTCTTCGCCGAAGGCGTCTATGGCTCAGCCGACCCAGTCACGCTGGCGGTGGCCGACCCGCCGACCGGCTTGCGCTGGGCTTTCGACCGCCTGGTGATCCAGCCGGGCGAGCGCGCGATCCTGACCCTGACCGACACCGATCTGCTGGCGCGCGGTTCCCATACGTTCGCCGTGTTGGGCAGCGACGGCCGGGCGACCAGCACGCTGGCGCAGGTGCTCCTGGTGCATGAGCCGGGCTTTGACCTGGCCGCGCAGCCTGTGACGCGCGCCGGCGTGACGGGCAAGGCGGGCGCCGCGCTCTACGAGCTGATCCTGACCGGCCGCGACGGCTGGACGACGCCGGTGACGTTGAGCGTCGCCCAGGCCGCGCCGCCGCCGCGCGGCGAGATCTATCTCAGCCTGCTGCCCACGCCCGGCTTCGGGGTGCAGACCCTCATCGTGCCCCCGACCAGTCGCGTCTATGTACACATCGAATGGGCCGACGACACGCCGAACGGCCTTTACCTATTCACCGTCGCCGCCGTCAGCGGCGCGCAGCAAGCTGAGGCCGATCTGACGCTGCGTCTCGCTACCAAGCTGTATCAATACTTCCCGCGGGTGTTCAAGCAATAGCGGGGAGTGTTTGGCCGATACAGGCACATGGCCCTATACTATGGTCTGGATTGGGCAGAAGGGCCGGGCATTGTCACCCGACGTGCCCGGCCGATCACTTCATGATGGCCGCCGCAGTAGGGAAACCCATCCCGCCGCGGCATCAGGACAGGATCCGAACTATGGGCATCTATTCCGATCATCTCGCACACGAAGTCCGGCTCGAACGGATGCGGCCGGAACAGGTTGCCGCGGCGCAGGCGCGCCGGCCCGCGATCTACGTGGCGTGCGGCTCGGTCGAGTGGCACGGCTACCACAACCCGGTCGGCCTGGACACACTTAAGGCGCACGAGCAACTCGTCGGGCTGGCGGCGCGGCTGGGCGGCGTCGTCTATCCGCCGATCTTCCTCGGCGCGGGCGGCGGGCACACCGAGTGGCCCAGCTCCTTCATGGTGGCCGCCGAGCCGATGGTGCAAATCCTGACCGACCTGCTCCACGGCTTCGAGCGGGACGGCTACCGCAAGGCGATCCTGCTCTCCGGCCACTACCCGAACCAGCGCGAATACATGCTGCCCGCGGTCTCGGCCTACCGCGCGGCGGGCGGGAAGATGGACATCCTGTCCCTCATCGAGAATCAGGCGCCGGGGGTCGCGGGCGATCATGCAGCCAAGTACGAAACCTCCTTCATGCTCTACCTGTGCCCCGACCTGGTGGACCTGGCGCGCTTGCACGCCGGCCGCTCGGATGATATCGCCGCGGCCGATCAGGTCGTGAATTGGATGGGGGATGCGTACCGCGGGCATCCCTGTTACGGGCTGGTCGGCCTGGACCCGCGGGCCTATGCCTCGGCGGCGGTCGGTCAAGAGAACACTGAGCGGCTGCTGGCCTATCTGGCCGCGTGGTTGGATGCGTGAGGCAGCTCGGCGTGGCGGAGGCGAGAGACGGGTACACAGATGAACACAGATGGACACAGATCAGATAGGAATCTGTGTGATCTGTGCGATCTGTGTCCGATATTCGGTATCACCAGGAGACTGCACTATGTTCCACCGATCTACTCCGGTCTTTGACCGATTGCTTGAAGGAATTGCGACCCTACCTGTGATTGACTGCCACGAACATGCCTTTGCAGAGAAGTTCGGTCCCGACGGCTACGCGCGACTGCCCGCGCCGGCCGAGCCGATCGCCGCGCTGACCAACGGCTACGTCCTCAGCGACTTCTACAGCGCGGGCGCCGGCTACGCGACCTGCGATCTGCTGCAGGATGCGAACGCGCCGACCGAGCGCAAATGGCCGGTCTTCGCGGCGTTCTGGCCGAAGCTCGAGCACACCGCCTACGGTCGCGTGACGAAGCTCGTGCTGCGCGATCACTACGGCGAGCCGGAACTGACGTTGGCTGCGTTGCACCGCGTCGGCGAGCAGCTCGGCCCGCGCGCCCCGACGTATCACGCAGAGGTCTTCGACCGGGCGCACATCCGCCTGGCGCTGACCGATGTGCTGGGCTGGCGGCCGGAGCTGATGACCCGCTACCTGGCGGGCGCGTGGAATCTGCCGCCGCACATGCGGCTGATGTTCCCCCTGCGGCTCTTCCACGTCATCGGGAGCGACGAGGCGAACGCGCACGACCTCGACGGCGTCCAGAAGATCGGCGGCTGGGCCGACCGGCACATCACCTCGCTGGACGAATTTCTGGAGGCGGTCTTCATCGTGCTCGGCAAAGGCAAAGCGCGCGGCGCGGTCGGGCTGAAGGATCAATCGGCCTACAACCGGTCGCTGAGCTACGACCTCGTGCCGCGTGCCGACGCCGAGCGCCTCTTCAACCGGCTCCTGTCTGACCCGCGCAACGCGCTGGGCTGGCCGGAAGCCAAGCCGCTCGACGACTTCCTCTTCCACCAGTACATGCGCTTCGCCCGCGATCTGGAGATGCCGGTGCAGCTTCACACGGGGCACATGGCCGGCGCGTGGAACCGCGTGGACAAGGCCGACGCCGGGTTGCTCACGCAAGTGTTGGAACTGCACCAGGGCGTGCGCTTCGATCTGTTCCACGGCAACTGGCCGGAGATGGGGCCGCTCCTCTTCCTCGGCAAGAACTACCCCAACGTCGCGCTCGACCTGTGCTGGCTCCAGATCATTGATCCGCTCTACGCCGAGGAGTTGCTGCGCCGGGCCGTCGTGACGATCCCGCACAGCAAGATTCACGGCTTCGGCGGCGACTACGTGGACGCGCCCGAATACAGCGCCGCCCACCTGACCATCGCCCGCGCGGTCATCGCCGCCGCGCTGGCCGACCTGGTCGAACGCGGCTGGCTGGATGAAGCCCAGGCGGTGGGCATCGCGGCCGATTGGCTCTTCAACAACCCGAACGAATTTTTCAAGTTGGGGTTGTTGGGGGATAATGGCTGAATACCACACGATAGGAGACACGACTCGTGGAAGAACGATCACTCGCATTTCTGAAGGACCTCTTGGCCGCCCCCAGCCCGTCGGGGTTCGAGCAGCCCGCGCAGAAGGTGTGGCGGGCCTACATGGCGCCATTCGCCGACCGCGTGACCACCGACATGCACGGCAACTGCATCGCCGCGCTGCAGGATGGCCGCCCCACCCGCATCTTGCTGGCCGGACACGTGGATGAACTTGGCTTCATGGTCAACTACATCAACGACGATGGCTTCATCTTCTTCAAGACCATCGGCGGCTTCGACCTGAACATCATCCCCGGCCGCCGCGTGCGGATTCACACCAAGAACGGCATCGTGCCCGGCGTCACCGGCAAGAAGGCGATCCACGTGATGACCGAAGAGGATCGCAAGAAGAAGCTGGAGATCGAGAACCTCTGGATTGATATCGGCGTGAAGAACAAGGCGGAGGCGCAATCACTCGTGCGCGTAGGCGATCCGATCACCTACGCCGAGAGCTTCGAGGTCGTGCGCGGCCCGGTCGTCGCCTCGCGCGCCTTCGATGACAAGGCCGGCAGCTTCGCCGTCGGTGAAGTTCTGCGCCTGCTGGCCGGGCAGACATTCGACGCGGCCGTCTACGCGGTCTCGACCGTCCAGGAAGAGGTCGGGCTGCGCGGCGCGCGCACCAGCGCGTATGGCATTGACCCGAAGATCGGCGTCGCGGTGGATGTGTGCCACGCCACCGATCACCCCGACATTGATCGCAAGCGGGTCGGCGAGATCAAGCTGGGCGGCGGCCCGGCCATCGCCCGCGGGCCGAACATCAGCCCGGTGGTCGAGCAGATGTTGATCGAGGCGGCCGAGGCGGAGGGCATCCCCTACCAGCTCGAGGCCGCGCCGGGCGGCACCGGCACCGACGCCAACGCCATCCAACTGACCCGCGCCGGCGTGGCGACCGGCCTGGTGAGCATCCCCCTGCGCTACATGCACACCGCCGCCGAGGTGATCTCGCTGGAGGACCTGGTGAATGTCTCTCGGCTGCTCGCCGCGTTCATCCTGCGGGTGAAGGACGATACCGATTTCACGCTGTGATGCAGGTTTGTGAATGATACGGTTTGGAGGCTTTAGCCGGTCAGTTCCGCTAATCACCTGACCGGCTGAAGCCTCGAGACCAGCAGAGGA